>CAZYBY010000027.1:0-6491 GCA_964645385.1 uncultured Sphingobacterium sp. | reverse complement strand
CTCCTACTAAAATTCTTAATAGTGTAGTTTTACCTGTTCCATTTGCACCTATTAAACCAATTTTTTCTCCTGGTTTAATATGCCAATTTACTTCTTCGTATAATGCCCTCGCTCCAAATTCGAACGTTACGTCGTTTAATGCAATCACTTATTTCTAGTTTTAAGTCCCGATAGCAATCGGGATGAGATATTAGATATTAGATTTTGATATTAGATTCGAGAATTAAGATGTGTTTCTAACATCTCAATTCTCAATTCTTAGGTCTATATTTAAGTTTGAATAACCCCTACATTATATTGTTTTTCTATGGGTGCATGATTTGCTGCTTCAATTCCCATAGATATAACTTTTCTTGTTTCTATTGGATCGATAATTCCATCAACCCATAAGCGAGATGCTGCATAATATGGAGTTGTTTGATTATCGTATCGATCTGTAATTTCTTTTAATAATTCTGCTTTACGTTCAGGGGTAATCTCCTCACCTTTTGCTCGCATAGTTGCTTCTTGTATTTGGAATAAAGTTTTAGCGGCTGAACTTCCTCCCATAACTGCAATTTTAGCTGTTGGCCAAGCATAAATCAAACGAGGATCATAAGCCTTTCCACACATTGCGTAATTTCCTGCACCGTATGAATTACCTACAACTATGGTGAATTTAGGAACTACAGAATTAGCCATTGCGTTCACCATCTTTGCTCCATCTTTAATGATTCCTCCATGTTCTGAACGAGAACCTACCATAAATCCGGTAACATCTTGTAAGAAAACTAAAGGGATTTTCTTCTGGTTGCAGTTCATAATGAAACGTGCTGCTTTATCAGCAGAATCAGAATAAATAACACCCCCAAATTGCATTTCTCCTTTTTTGCTTTTCACAACTTTGCGTTGGTTAGCCACAATACCAACTGCCCATCCATCTATTCGAGCTAAGCCACAAACAATAGATTGACCATATTTTTCTTTGTATTCTTCAAATGCTGAATCATCTACTAAGCGCTCGATAATTTCATGCATATCATATGGTTTCTCTCTATTATCAGGGAGAATTCCATAAATTTCTTTAGGATCTTTTTTAGGTTCAGCAGGTTTAATTCTATCGAATCCAGCTTTATTATAATCACCTACCTTACTGATGATATTTTTGATAGAATCTAAACATGCAGCATCATTCGGATGCTTGTAGTCGGTAACACCTGAAATTTCACAATGAGTTGTTGCACCGCCTAATGTTTCATTATCAATATCCTCACCAATTGCTGATTTTACAAGGTATGAATCCGCTAAGAATACAGAACCTGTACCTTCAACAATCATAGCTTCATCGCTCATAATTGGTAAGTAAGCTCCACCTGCTACACAGCTTCCCATTATAGCTGAAATTTGAAGAATTCCCATCGACGACATAATTGCGTTATTTCTGAAAATTCTACCAAAATGTTCTTTATCAGGAAATATCTCATCTTGCATTGGCAAATAAACACCAGCACTATCTACTAAATAGATAATTGGTAATTTATTTTCCATACAAATTTCTTGTGCACGTAAATTCTTTTTGGCTGTCATTGGAAACCAAGCCCCTGCTTTAACTGTAGCATCATTTGCTACAATCATACACTGACGACCTTGAACATAGCCTATACCAGCGATAACACCCGCAGAAGGACATCCACCTTCTTCCTCATACATTCCATCTGCTGCAAATGCACCGATTTCTAAAAATGGACGATTTTTATCAATTAAATAATTGATACGTTCGCGAGCAAGCATTTTGCCTTTATCCTTTTGCTTCTGAGCATTCTTAGCTCCTCCACCTTCGGCAACCTTCTTCCACTTGGTTTTCATTTCGAATACCAATTGTTTATTTACATCCTCGTTTTTATTGAATTCTATATCCATTCTATAAATATAATTAAGAATTAATAATTGGCTCTAATTCAAATTATAATTCCAACTATTAATTTTTGCAATCTCACTACTGGTTACTATGAAAGATTTCTATCGGTGAACCATTTAGTATCCACTTCCATCTTAATATTGTTTAAAGTAGTTATTAAAGATTCGAATTGATTATCAACCAAAATTAATTCTCTGTTTGATGGGCGTAAGAAACCTTTATCAACCATTACATCTAGTTGTTTTAAAAGTAAATCAAAGAATCCATCAAAATTTAATAAACCAATTGGCTTAGAATGTAAACCTAATTGTAGCCAAGTTAACATTTCGAATAATTCATCAAAAGTCCCGAATCCACCTGGAATTGCTAAAATTAAATCAGCTTTATCACACATTAATGCTTTACGTTCGTGCATACTTTTTACTACATGAAACTCCGTAACATCAACATGCCCTACTTCTCGAACCATTAAAAACTCTGGAATAATTCCAATTACCTCACCACCATTCTGCATAACTGAATTGGCAATAATTCCCATCAAACCAACATTTCCTCCACCATAAATTAATCTGAAATTATTTTCAGCTAAATACTTTCCTAAGTTATACGCCATCTCTGCGATAGCAGGATCATTTCCTTTGCTAGATCCACAAAATAAGAGGAGGTTTTTCATCAGTTAAAAGTATTGAGATATTAGATATTAGAAACTCTTTTAAGTGAAATATTTCTAACATCTAATATCTAAAATCTATCTACTATAATTAGGTGCTTCGTTAGTAATAATAATATCGTGTGGATGACTTTCTTTCATGCCTGCAGCAGTAATTCTAACAAATCTTGCATTTTGCATTTGTTCAATAGTTGCAGCTCCACAATATCCCATACCTGCTTTTAATCCACCGATATATTGGTAAATCACTTCAGCTAATGTTCCTTTGTATGGTACTCTTCCAACAATTCCTTCAGGAACTAGTTTTTTAATATCGTCTTCAACATCTTGGAAGTATCTGTCTTTCGAGCCACTTTCCATAGCTTCGATAGATCCCATACCTCTATATGATTTGAATTTTCTTCCTTCATAAATTATTGTTTCACCCGGAGATTCTTCAACACCTGCGAATAATGAACCTGCCATAATACAAGATGCTCCTGCTGCAATTGCTTTAGCGATATCTCCTGTATGTTTAATCCCTCCATCAGCAATAACTGGAATGCCTGTACCTTTTAAAGCTTTAGCACATTCATATACTGCATATAATTGAGGTACGCCAACACCTGCAATTATTCGAGTTGTACAAATAGAACCAGGGCCGATACCAACTTTAACTGCGTCTGCTCCTGCTTTCGCTAAGGCATTAGCAGCATCAGCAGTTGCTATATTTCCAGCTATAACTTGTAATGCTGGGTATGCTTTCTTTACAGTTTTTAACATTGTAATTACACCTTTAGAATGTCCGTGTGCTGTATCTATTGCGATAACATCCACTCCAGCATTTACTAAGGCTTTTACTCTATCCATGGTATCCGCGGTAACACCTACTGCTGCACCAACTCTTAATCTACCGTGCTCATCTTTGCAAGCATTAGGGAAATTTTTGAATTTTTGGATGTCTTTATACGTAATTAAACCAGTTAACTTTCCTTTTGAATCAACAACTGGAAGTTTCTCGATTTTATGTTTTTGAAGAATTTGTTCTGCTTTTTTCAAATCTGTACCCTTTGGTGCTGTCACCAAATTCGTAGAGGTCATTACAGCAGTAACTTTTAATTTAATATCTTTTTGGAAACGGATATCACGGTTTGTTAATATCCCTAGTAATTTATGATCTTTTGCAATGATTGGAATTCCACCAATTTTATACTCTTTCATTAATTTAAGAGCATCTGCTAAAGTTGCATCAGCACCTAAAGTAACTGGGTCTTGAATCATTCCACTCTCTGAGCGTTTAACCTTTCTAACTTCGTCTGCTTGACGTTCTATGCTCATATTCTTATGAAGCATCCCAATACCACCATTTTGAGCTATAGCAATCGCTAATGCTGATTCTGTAACAGTATCCATTGCAGCTGATACAATTGGAACGTTAAGCTTTATTTTCTTAGTAATATAAGATTGTGTGCTAACTTCTCTTGGTAAAACTTCAGAATAACTGGGAAGTAGTAATACGTCGTCGTAGGTTAAACCTTCGGAAACAAACTTGTTGGGATCTAATTTCATGATGCAAATAATTACGGTTTATTATTTGCCGCACAAAAATAGAAAAATATTTCAGATTTATCGAATAATTAATCTAATAAGGCAACTGAACCTACCTTTTTCAAGTTTTTATTCGTAGAATCTAATGTATTAATCAAGTATATATAAGAACCTGGAGGGCAAACTAATCCATTATCTTTATCTTTTCCATCCCAACCTTGGAATTCATCATCAGTTTCAAATACTAATTTACCCCATCTGTTGTAAATCTTCATGTTGTATTTGTTATTACTTGATGTTAATAATTGTGGACGGAAAATTGGATTTAAGCCATTAGGTGTAAAGGCATCAGGAACAACTATTCTTGTTTCTGTATAAATATATGCTTTGTTAGATTTACTTAATGGTGTAGTTGGAATAATTGGATTACCAACCTGTTCATGAGCTTGAATATAATAAGAAACTGCATTGTCAGCTCCTATTAAATTTGGATCAGTATCAATATACTCTACTTGAGGTGGTACTAACGTAGCAATTAGTTCCGAACTTTGAGTTAAAGTTGCTGGATCTAGCTTTATTCTATATAATTCATAATAACCCACTCCTTGCATCCAACCTTGATATGGATTCCAAGTTAATTTATTAGTTGTGGGATCTACATACTCTGCTTTTAATCTAATAACTCTTGTTACTGCAGTAGTATCTAAAGTATCCGGGCAAGAGCAAGAAGTAATAATTCTGAAGTAATAATCTTTACGATCTGGTACTAAATTAGCAATTACTGTATCTCTAAATCTTTTGTAAGGAACAGAATCGAAGCGTGCAACATCAATAAAGTTAATGCTATCATTACTCATTTGTATGCTATAAGTTAGCTTCATTTCTGTTGTATCAGTTGTCCAGGCTAAAGCAATTTTTCTGTTGTCTGGATTTACTGTAGCATTTGTGAAATAAACGTAAGCAGGATAACTACCGAATGCTCCACTTAACATTTTTACATTCGAAGATGAAGATTTGGATAAATCTTGACTTACTGCTCTAACTTTAAACTGATAATTTACTCCTGTGGTTAAGTTATTTCTAACAAAACCTGTGTTGTTACCTGAATATATTAATGTAAAAGGTCCTGAATTTTGACTTTCCCAAACCTCATATCTTCTTACTCCACTTAACCAACCGTTATTAGTATTTGAGTATTTGTTCCATGTTAAACGTGCTGAAGCGTTACATACATCAACATCATTTTTTAAAAGTATAGTTTGATGAATTCTAGCTGCTGCTGAATCTAAATCTGATTTATTAGGTGGGTTAACATCTAAATCTACCGCTTGGATATAAAACCTCATTACATTTGTACTTGTGAGGTCGATAGTACCTGTATTATCTTGATAAACGAAACTATTTGTTAATCTACCATTAGCATTTGCCAAAACCGGATCATAAAAATCTGGTTCTCCTAAATTATTATTATATACTCTGTAGATATAATATCCATCCACTCTATTATCTGTAGATGCTTTCCAAGAAATTGTAACTCTTTGGTTATCGAGAACAGAAACTGAATCTATTTCTACTACAGGAATAGACTGCGCAAAGCTGTTTGTACAGATTGCAAATCCTAATATGAACAGTAATTTAGAAAATTTCATTCCTCAAATATATTATTTTTTTCCTATTACAACCTCTGTAAGAGTGTTTCTCTGAAAATATTCTTTAGCTAATTGCAATAATCGTTCCGAATTTACCTTATCAATAAGGTCGAAATATTGGGTATAATAATCGTAATCTAAGTTATAAAGTCTAATGCTTTTGAATTTATCCGCATGACTGAATACATTCTCAATAGACCCAATAAATGCACCTTTCAGGTAATTCTTTACTAATTGAAGTTCTTCTTCAGGTACCAATTCTGTCATTAAACGATTCATTTCTAAATAAATTTCGTTTAAAGCAGATTGTGTTACATCTACTCCAACTTCTGTTGCTATATAAAAGAAAGATGTGTCGAGTACCGGATATAACCCTGCCCCAATTCCATAGGTATATCCCTTATCTTCTCGAATATTTGTCATTAATCTTGAGCCAAAATACCCGCCTAAAATTGTAGTTAATATAGAAAGCTCAATATAATCTTTGTGAGTTTTATGAACAATTTGTTTACCGATTCTGATAGCCGACTGCAATGAATCCGACCGTTCTTCGTAAAAATTGATTGGCTCGGGCTTGCTTACTTGCAAATATTCAACTTTAGTTTTTTCTTTAAATTGAAAGGTGTAAAATGCTTTCTCTAAGTGACTTAAGATTTCAGAATCTATATTGCCAGATAATACCACATATGCATTTTCGATTTTATAATGTTCATTATAATAAGCTAGAATTTCATCTCTACTGACCTTA
>CAZYBY010000026.1:0-6091 GCA_964645385.1 uncultured Sphingobacterium sp. | reverse complement strand
TGTGGAGATGTAGATCACAACAAAATGTTTGCAGAAATAGAGCGTATTTATGGAGATTGGGCACCATCTGGGTTTGATCCATTTCAAAAATGGCCTATACCAGAATTCAAGCCTATTGAGTATGCTAAACAAGTAGTTATTGAGTCACCAAATGCTCAGGTACCTTTATTCATGTTAACATATCATGGTCCGGATACTCGTAACGATATCAATGCAACTTATGCTGCCGATGTATTTTCATACATACTTCAACAAAAAAATGCAAAACTTTACAAAGAGTTAGTTGAAACAGGTTTAGCATTTCAGGTGAATGTAGGATACCAAACTGCAAAATATGTTGGTCCAATTCAAATCATCATGGTTCCTTCACCTCGTAAAATTAAAGAAGCTTACGAAGTATTATGGAAAAACATTAACGAATGGGATAGCGACGATTATTTTAGCGATGAGCAATTGCAAACTGCTAAAGACATGCTTTCTATTCAAGAAGAATATGGAAAAGAAAAACCATCAAACTATATACATACAGTAACATTCTGGTGGTGTTCAGCTACAATTCCTTATTACACAAATTACGAATCGAATTTGCAAAAAGTTACTCGCGAAGACATCAAGAATTATGTTCGTAAATACATTAAAGGTAAACCTTATGTAATGGGTGTAATGCTTAGAGATGGTATGAAGAAATCAATGAATACGAATAGCTTTTTCGCTCCAACTATGAGTATGGAAGAGTATACTTTGAATTTCAATTTAAACGAGTTGAACTTAGCTGATGAAAAAAATGCTGAGAAAATGAACAGCTTAATTCAATGGTTAAAAATAAATCCATCTGTGAACATTTCTTTAGAAGCATATACTCACGATGGCGAAAAGAAAACAATTGGCTCTGAACGTTATGAAGCAGTATTAGCAGCATTAAAAACAGCTGGAATTGCAGAAACAAGAATCATTGGTACAATGAATAAAGCTTTCCAAGTGAAGAAAGTTAAAGCAGATACAGAAGAACTAAAAGCGGCAAATAGAAAAGTAACTTTTAGCATCGTTAAGAAATAATTCCATAATCAAAAGAACTTAAGCAAATGAAAAAAATAATAATATCATTCCTAAGTGCAGCTGTTTTGTTATGGACAGGTGCAGTAAAAGCGCAATCGAAAAATACGGTTGAAGAAATTATGGTTGATGGGTATAAAGTAATTTATAAACCAGCAGCAAATAAAATAGTTAGCGTACGTTTGTTTATCAAAGGCGGAACAGCGAATTACACTAAAGACAAAGAAGGAGTAGAGAACTTAGCATTAGATATTGCAACAAATGGCGGTACTTCTAAATATCCTAAGTCGGATTTGAATAGCCAATTAGACAGAATGGGTAGTGAAATTTCTGGCTCATCTGGATTAGACCATGCCAACATTGCAATGTCGTGCATCTCAAAAAACTTTGATGCTACTTGGGCAATTTTCGAAGATGTTATAACAGCCCCATTATTCGACGAAGCAGAATTTAAAAAGCAATCTGAGGCAATGGTTTCAAATGTTCAACAAGGTAAATCAGATCCTGATACATACCTAAACGACATGGCCATGAACGATGCATTTGCTAATTTAAATTACGATAAAAAGACTAGTGGTTCTGAAGAAAGTTTAGCTAAAATCACTTTGGATGATGTGAAAACTCATTACAAGAAAGTAATGAATAAGAAACAAACATTTTTAGTTGTAGTAGGTAATATTGATAAAGCTCAACTTATCGAAAAAGTTAAGAAGATGGTAAAATCAATGCCAGAAGGAAATTACACTCCAGTTAAAGGTACATTGCTAACTATCAATTCTTCTACTTTAAATCCAGAAGACCGTAAAATGGCTACGAATTATATTCGTGGTGTAATTAACGGACCTGCATATGGCACAGAAGAATCTTATGCAATGCAATTAGCATTTGGAATTTTATACGACAGATTGTTCGATGAAATTAGAACTAAACGTAGTTTATCTTATGCACCAGCTGCATATTATCAATCTAATGTTAATCCATGTGCAAACGTTTATGTAACTACAACTGATCCAGCACAGGCGGTTCAAGTAATAATTGACGAACTAAAGAAAGTTAAAACAGAAGGATTTTCAGAAGCTGAAATTAAGAACCAAAAAAGTTCTTATGTTACGACTTATTACATGGGACTTGAAACAAACTCAGCTCAATCTAACGGATTAGGTAATGCTGAAGTAAAAGGCTCTTGGAAAAATTATGTAGACTTTATTTCGAATATTAATAAAGTTCCATCAAAGGATGTGAATGCTGTTGTGAAGAAATACATTCAAGGGATTCGTTGGTCTTACTTAGGTGATTTATCTAAGGTGAAGTCGGATATATTCTTACAGAAATTGTAATTAGATATTAGATATTAGATATTGGTGTTTAATATCTTTTGTTAATTCTTTTAAATTTAAAAAAAATATTAAAAAAGAGCCCTGAAGTGAAAACTTTGGGGCTTTTTTTTAGTTGGTCGTTAGTCGTTAGTCGTTGGTCGTTGGTCTTTGGTCCATAGTCCTTGGTCCTTAGTCCTTGGTCCTTAGTCCTTTATTCATAGTCCATAGTCCTTGGTCCATAGTCCTTAGTCCAAAATCCAAAGTATTTCTTAATTGACAATACTTAATGAATCTACAACCATCGTACTGTCCACCACAGCAGTATCAGCTTTTGGTTGGCGAGGAGTTGGGCAGTAATAATCTTTCTCGATTTTAACCCATGGTTTCGGAAGTTTACCAAATGTTATACCTGACTTAGGATTTTTGTAAAGTTTTTCCATAAACTTTCCATATATAGGCAAAGCAGTTTTAGAACCTTCGCCGTAATCTGAAGTTTTGAAATGTACCGAACGTTCATCAGCACCTACCCATACTCCAGTAACTAAGTCTTTCGAAATACCCATATACCATCCATCCGAATGATTAGAAGTAGTACCAGTTTTACCACCAATTTCATTTCCTTTTTGCCATAAATCAAACTCCCATAATGCTTGTGAAGTTCCTCCAGGTTCTTCCATTCCTCCTTTGAACATATATAACATTAACCAAGCAGTTTCTTCAGATATTACACGCTCTTGCTCTACCGTGAATTCTTTAATCACTTTTCCTTCGTTGTCTGTTATTTTAGTTACTAAAAGTGGTTCAGTTTTTACTCCTTTATTTAAAAATGTTCCGTAAGCTCGCACCATTTCATAAACAGTTACATCATTTGAACCTAAACCTACAGACGGAACTGCTTTCAACGGACTTTCTATTCCTAATTTCTGTGCATATTTTACCACGTTTTCCCAGCCCACTGCTTCTGTTAATTGCGCTGTTACAGAATTACAAGATTTTCCCATTGCCCAACGCAACGACATTTCTTTTCCTGAAAATGTCCAATCAGAATTTTTTGGCGACCAAGTTTTTGTTTCACCATCTTCTTCATAAGTAATAGTTACGGGCTTATCGGTAAATTTATCGCAAGGGGAGTAGCCGTTGTCAATTGCAGTTAAATACACAAATGGTTTAAAGGTTGAACCTGCTTGGCGCTTTGCTTGTGTTACGTGATCATACTTGAAATAATCGTGATTGATACCACCCACATAAGCCTTTACTAGTCCGGTAACAGGATCGAAACTCATTAAGCCTGCTTGTAATATTTTAGCATAATAAGCTAAGGAATCATAGGTAGAAAAAGTGGTGTCTTTTTCGCCTTTCCAAGTAAACACTTTCATTCTGTGTTTTTGGTTTAAAGCAAAGTCTATTGAATCTTTATTACCACTATATTTCTTATCTAATTTTTTATAGATGCTTAATCTTTTGGCTAAAGTTTCGAGGAAATTTGGAATCTCCTGACCATTTTCATCCCTCCAAGGAATTTCATTTTGCCAAGTATTATTAAATCTTTTTTGCAATGTTTTCATCCATTCTTCTACAGCCTCTTCAGCATGTTTCTGAATAATAGGATCTATACTTGTATAGATTTTCAGTCCATCTGCGTATAAATCAATATCGTTTTCATCGCACCATTCCTTTAAATAATTAGCAACGGCAGTTCTGATGTATGAATCTTTACTTAAATCGTCATCGTCTTCTGAAATGTTAAGTTTTAAAGATTTCTTTAATAATCTATTGTATTCTTTTTTGGTAATAAATCCAGATTTTAGCATCTGAGAAAGCACGACATTCCTTCTGTCTGTTGCTTTTTCTGGATTCGTTATAGGATTAAAAGTTGAGGTAGCTTTAAGCATTCCAACTAGCAATGCAGCTTCTTCATCTTTTAATTTCATTGGATCTTTACTGAAATATTTTTTAGACGCAACCTTTATTCCGAAAGTATTATTTCCGAAACTTACCGTGTTTAAATACATTTCAAGGATTTCCTTTTTTGTGTACAGCATCTCGAGTTTTAATGCTGTTAACCATTCTTTGGTTTTATAAACAATAGTGCTAATTCCAGGGATATATCGAATTAATCCTTGTGAGCTTTTACTTCTAGTTCTAAATAAATTTTTAGCTAGCTGCTGTGTTATTGTACTAGCTCCACGTTTATCTCCAGTAGCAGTAGAATAAACACTCGATACTAATGATTTGAAGTCGATGCCATGATGTTCATAAAATCGTACATCTTCAGTAGCAATTAATGCATCTATTAAATTCTGAGGAATTTCTTCATACTTAATAGGCGAACGGTTCTCTTTATAATATCTACCTAATAAGCTACCATCGCTAGCATACACTTCAGACGCAACAGTATAAGAAGGATTTTTTAATTCAATAATGCTTGGAGAATATCCAAACAACCATAAAAAATTCAACTCAATTAATAAAAAATATATAGCAAGTACTCTACAGATTTGATATAGAATACGTATCCAAGCCTTATCCATTTTGCAAATTTATCATATTTAATAGCTCTGTAATAAAAATAGACAATTAATATTTAACTTTATATCACCATGAAAACAATAGTAAGAAAAATGCTTTTTGGCTTTATAGCCGTTTGCGTAATCTTGATTACTATTGCTGTTACTACTTACCTGAATATGAGTAAGCTAGTAAACCGAACAAATTTAGACGATTATTCTTTGTCTATTTTAAAAAAAATTGAAAATATTCATTTCAATACTCTGGAAATTGAAACAGGGATGAGAGGTTTTTTAATAGTAGGAGATACGAATTATTTGAAGCCTTATTTTAAAGCTAAGGGTTTAATTAATAATGATTTAGATTCGCTAATTGTAATTACTGAAAAGTATAAGAAACACGAGATCGATGCTAAAGAGTTGAAAGAATATTGTACCTTATTGGTAGCTGCTTCTGAAGAATTAGTAAACTATGAGTACACCAAAAGTACAGATAGTTTAAAGCGCCAACAGTTATTGTATCAGTCGAAACGTTACATGGATGGAATACGATCTATCATCACTCATATTGAAGAAACTGAACGATTAATTCTTAGGCAAACTGCAACAGAAAATGTTAGTAAAGCCGTTATCACTAAATATGGATTTGTTACCACAGCTGTGCTATCAATTTTGATTTTAGTTGTTGTGTTTATAATTGTTCGAAAAGAATTGTTAGCAAGATTGAAAGCAGAACGAAATCTGCAGCATAGCTCTGCAAGGGTATTAGACTTATATAATAATGCTCCATGTGGTTATCACTCCATTGGAAAAAATAATTTGTTTGTTGATATAAATGATGTTGAACTTTCCTGGGTCGGCTATACCCGAGATGAGGTAATTGGCAAAAAAACAATTTTCGATTTTTTAGTGCCAGAAGATCATTATAAATTAAAATTGTTTATAGAACAACTAAATCAAGGTAAAATAAATTCTATTAAAGATTTAGAAGTTAGGTATTTACGTAAAGATGGTACAAGCTTCGACGCTATCTTGAATAGTACGATTATTTTTAATAATGATGGTAGAAGTGCAAGGTCCAGAACGGTGGTATTAGATAATTCAGAAATTAAAAAATCACAAGCGAAAATTACTGAATTGAACGAAGAATTAGCTTCTAATAATCAACAATTAATAAAAGCGAATGAAGAGCTAGAATCGTTTAGTTATTCTGTG
>CAZYBY010000025.1:0-9849 GCA_964645385.1 uncultured Sphingobacterium sp. | reverse complement strand
CTTGGAACCAAAAATCATTACTATTTGAAAAAATAATACATATATACACCATAATTCTAGTGGTACTTGTATTGTTTCTAGGAATAATGGATTTGAGTATCTACAGAGAATGGGGTACAAAATTAAATAGTCGAGCTGTCGAGTTTTTAATACTATCACCAGCAGAAGCATTAGCTTCAAGTACATCATCTCCTATCCTTCTCTCAACCATACTATTTATAGTTCAGTTAACACTATTTTTAATTCTATATTATAAGTACCTTAAGTTCGAATTTGAGCCAAAGCTTCATTTCATATTAAAGTTCCTTTCCATGTTAGCTTATGCTTTTATAGCTATTATGATGATGCGAGGAGGACTTCAATTAGCACCTATAAATCAGAGTGCTGTATACTTTTCAAATAGTAGTATCATAAACCATGCAAGCTTAAATACAGAATGGAATCTAATGCATTCTGTAATTGAAAATCATTTTAGTAATGAGAATCCATATGTATTTATGGATAAAAATATTGCAAATCATAAAATAGATTCTCTTTATAATTCAAGCTCGTATACATCTGATACAATTTTAAATACCAATAAGCCGAATATCGTTTTTATTATTCTAGAAAGCTTTACCTCTGATGTTGTCGAATATTTTGGAGGTGAAAAAGATGTTTGTCCGAATCTATCTCAATTGGCTAAAGATGGCATTGCTTTTAGCAATATTTATGCATCTGGGGATAGAACAGACAAAGGAATGATTGCCATTTTAAGTGCATTCCCAACTCAGGCTGTTCGTACAATTATTCAACAGCCAGATAAATTCGAGAAATTACCATCTATATCAAAAACACTCAATAAATATGGATACAATAGCTCTTTTTATTATGGAGGTGAATCTGAATTTTCAAACTTCAAATCTTATCTGTTATCTGCAGGCATAAACAAGATTATTGATAAAAATGATTTTTCAGCAAATCAAATGAATTCAAAATGGGGAGCACATGATGGTTATTTATTCGATAAATTAATATCTGATCTTCCAAACGCTAAGGAACCATTTGTTTCAGTTGTGCTTACACTAAGCAACCACGAACCTTTCGAAATTCCTGTGCCATCGCCTTATACTGGAGAAGATCTTCCTTCTAAATTTAGGAAGTCTGCGCATTACACGGATCAATGCGTGGGTGATTTTATGAATAAAGCAAAGAAAGAAAAATGGTATAAAAACACTTTGTTTGTATTCGTTGCAGACCACGGACATCGCTTACCAAAAGAATACGATAAAGCGTATGATGTTCGTAAATTTAGAATTCCATTATTCTTATATGGGGATGTTATTAAAAAAGAAAAGCAACATCAAAATATTTCAAAAATTGGCTCTCAAACAGATATAGTTCGAACCATTTTAACTCAAATGAATATTTCAGATTCATCTTATAATTGGTCATCTGATTTATTATCTAACAATCCTGGGTTTGCATTTTATACTTATGACAACGGAATTGGCTGGGTTGATGAGCAACAAAAAATAACAATGGATAATGTTTCAAGAAAAATAACTTATAAAGAAGGAGACAGTACACTTGAGCAAAATAGAATTATGCTTGGAAAAGCTTATATGCAAAGGGTTTTCGAACAATATTTAGCTTATTAATTCTTGAAATGCTTGGCGTTATTCATTATTAATTCAGAATTCCACACAATATTTCTTTCTTGAGGGTGCTTTCTATAAGCACAGTCTACAGAACAATAATTACAACAATTAGGTACACAAGGGTCAACATGAATAAATAATTCAACCCCATTATCAACATTCTTTTCTATTAACTTTTCAATTAGTTCTACCTCATCGTGTGCACGAACTAAATCAAAATAATAGGGTACTGTAACATGGCAATCAATATGTAAATCGTGACCATATTTTTGAGCTCTAAGATTATGAACATCTATCCATTCAGGCTTTCGTTCTTTCTCAAAAATGTTTACTATATCAGCAATCAATACATGATCCAACTCATCCATTAATCCTGAAATAGATTTACGAATTAAATGATAACCATTATACATAATCATCAATCCTAATATCAAAGAAATTATACTATCTAAAACGTATAAATCTGTTAGCTTAATAATTATCAAACCTAAAACTAATCCGGCAGAGGTATAAGCATCAGTCATAAGGTGTTTACCATCAGCCTCCAATGTCATGGAATGAAGCTTCTTACCTTGTTTTACTACAAAATAACCAACACCAAAATTCAATAAACCAGCAATTACACTTAGCCATATACCACTATCAAGTTTCTCGATTGACTGAGGATTTATAAATGCTTCAATCGATTTATAAATGATATTTACAGCAGCGAAAATGATTAGTGCGCCTTCGAAACCAACAGCAAAAAACTCAACTTTACCATGTCCATATGGGTGATTGCTATCTTTTGGTTGGGCTGCTAAATAGATACTATAAAATGCAAAAGCTCCAGCAACAACATTAATAATATTCTCCAATGCATCTGTATATATAGCATTTGAATGCGTTAGAAAATAGGCAATAAATTTGATGATTGTAATTGCAACACCAAATATTAACACTGCTGTAATAATTTGTAATCTTTGTTTTTGGACTTTCAATTTTTCTTAAATTATGATGTAAATATAAATAATTGTTATTATTTCGGTGTTTTAAAAATATTTACTGAAATTTAGAACAATCTAATTACCTTGTTCTGATTGATATAAACAATGAAAAACAAACTAATTAAACACATAGAGAACGTTTTAAAAGAGAAGATAGATGTGTTAAATGCAGACATTTCATCCTTAATAGAATCGAGGAATAACGATACTAAAAGCAGTGCTGGAGATAAATATGAAACTGGTCGAGAGATGACTCAAATAGAGCTGAACAAGCTAGAAGCTCAATTAGTAAAAACGAAACTATTATTATCAGAATTATTAAAGGCCGACACCATAAAATCTAATACAGGCATAGATTTCGGAGCATTAGTTTATACAGATAAAGAGAATTATTTTTTAACTATACCCTATGGTAAAGTTAATTTAGAAGATAAAGAATTTTTCGTAATAAGCTTGGCCTCTCCTATAGGATCTTTATTAAAAGGGAAAAAAATTGGAGATATAATCAGCTTCAATGGACGAGACATTAAAATTGAAAAAATAAATTAAAATTTAATGAAAAAGATCAGCCTCCTATTTTCAATTTTACTAATTAACACATTCTTGTATTCACAAGACCATAAATTTCATTTATTATTATCTACAGGTGCTAATGCATCCCAAATAAATGGAGATAAGCTTGCAGGTTTTGACAAATTTGGGTTGAATCTCGGAGCAGGTGTTCGCAGGAATATATCTCAGAAAGCAGGGATTCAATTAGAGTTCTTATATTCAGAAAAAGGAAGTCGAGATGTTGTAAGTCCATCTAATCCCATTCCCGATACATTATTTCAATTTAATTATATCGATATCCCAATCGTATACACCTATAATGTTTACCCGAAATTGAATGTAGAATTTGGGATATTTAATAGTATCCGTACAAAAGCGATTTATAGTGATTTTGTTAATACATACGATAGAGAAAGCATTATTAGAAGCACCGATCATGGAGTTTTAGGAGGTATTAACTATCAGCTTTTTGAACATTTAAGTATCAATGCCAGAGTGAGTCAGTCTATTTTTGATATCAATGCTAGTATTGATCGATATTTTAATTTAGTGACAAGCTTTAGTATTAGATATTCTCTATAGAAAAATTAGTATTTTAGTCGCTTACAAACACTATCATTGAATGGCAATTTTATCCCATCGATTAAAGTTATTTACTGAATCTCAGACGCTTATGATGGCAAAACTGAGCAGAGAGTTAAAAAGTAAGGGTGTAGATATCATCAATTTAACATTAGGTGAGCCCGATTTTCATACTCCTGAACACATAAAACAAGCTGCAAAAAACGCTATAGATCAAAATTATTCTTACTACACTCCTGTTGTTGGTTATTTAGATTTAAGAGAAGCTGTTTGTAGAAAATTGAAAAGAGAGAATGATTTAGATTATACTCCTGAGCAAATTGTAGTATCGACTGGGGCAAAGCAAAGTATTGCAAATGCAGTATTATCTATTATCGATGCAGGTGATGAAGTATTAATTCCAACTCCATATTGGGTATCTTATTCTGAAATGATAAAACTTGCTGAAGGAATTCCTGTTTTCATTCCTGCAAGCGTTGATTCTCATTTCAAAATCACTCCTCAACAATTAGAATCTGCTATAACAGAGAAAACTAAAATGTTAATTTTCTCTTCACCATGTAACCCAACCGGAACAGTATATACCAAACAAGAGCTTGAAGCCTTTGCTAACGTATTAGCTAAATATCCTAATATTTGGATTATATCAGATGAAATTTACGAACACATAAATTACATTGATAAGCACGAAAGTATCGCTCAATTTGATGTAATAAAAGATAGAACTATTATTATAAATGGCCTTTCAAAAGCATTTGCGATGACAGGTTGGAGATTAGGTTACATGGCTTCTTCGTTGGAATTAGCGAAAGCATGTGATAAAATACAAGGGCAGTTTACTTCTGCTACGAGTTCAATCTCGCAAAGGGCTGCTATTACTGCACTCGACGGAGGATTAGCACCAACGTTAGAAATGCGAGCTGAATACAAAAAACGTAGAGATGTAGTATATGCATTACTTCAAGAAATTCCAGGATTAAAAACGAATTTACCTGATGGTGCTTTCTATTTTTTCCCGGATATTAGTTATTTCTTTGGAAAAAAACATGAAAATGGAACAATAGAAAATGCTGAAGATTTATGTATGTATTTACTTCACGATGCCCATGTTTCATTAGTAACTGGAGCTGCTTTTGGTAGTCCAAATAACATTCGTTTCTCTTATGCAAGTTCTGAAGATATTCTAAGGGAAGGAATGAGAAGAATTAAAGAATCTTTAGCAAAATTGAAATAAAAATGTCCGAGTATCTAACTAACAAATTCGATTCATTTAATAATCAGAATGTATTAATTATTGGCGATGTAATGATTGATGCATACTTATGGGGAAACGTAGATCGTATTTCACCAGAAGCTCCAGTTCCAATTTTAAACATTAAAAAAAGAGAAAGTCGATTAGGTGGAGCAGCTAATGTTGCCTTAAATATCAAATCTCTCGGAGCTAATCCAATTTTATGCTCTGTAATTGGCAAAGATCAACATCAACAATTATTTATCGATTTATTAAAAGAATCGAACTTAACTGACATTGGTATTATTTCTTCTGAAGAAAGAATTACAAGTGTAAAAACTAGATTAATTGGACATCATCAACACTTATTCAGAATAGATGATGAGGACGACTCTCCTATTAACGATAGAATAAGCTCTGAATTAAAAGAAAGAATTTTGAGTTTGATAACTTCAATGAATATTTCAGTTATCATCTTCGAAGATTATGATAAAGGCGTTATCAAACAAGATCTAATAGAATCAATTGTTTCAATAGCTAATGAAAAGAAAATTCCAGTCGTTGTTGACCCTAAGAAAAGGAATTTCTTAGCCTATAAAAACGTTCAATTATTTAAACCTAATGTTAAAGAACTAAAAGAAGGTTTAAAAGTTGAATTCGATCATTATAATCATTCTAGTTTGATTGATGCTGCTAATAAGTTAAAATCAACACTAAACGCCGACATGGTAATGATTACTTTATCTGAACAAGGAATTTTGCTTTTAAACAATGAGCAAGCTAAAATTAGTCCTGCACATATTAGAAGCATCTCCGATGTGTCGGGCGCTGGTGATACTGTAATTAGTGTTGCTGCTTTGGGTTTAGCCGCAGGTATGACTCCTGTTGAGTTTTCAGAGTTAGCGAATTTAGCGGGTGGTTTAGTATGTGAGAAAGTGGGTGTTGTACCTATTGATAAAAACGAACTACTGAATGAAGCTATTCTACTCGAAAATCATTAGAATTTTTGCAGTTCTAATTTGCTTATTTTTCTCAGAATATTCTAAATCTCAAACGATTTCAGACATTCGTTTTATTGGCTTAACACGTACAAAATATTCGTATTTAAGAGACCATATTATTAAATCGAAAGTTGGCGACAAACTCGACTCAGTACAATTAAAAAAAGATGCTCAAGAGATCTATAATCTCAGGCATTTTTCATCTGTAGATTTCGTTGTTTTAAAAACTGCTGATACCAACTTTGTAGAAATACGATACATAGTTATCGAAACTTTCTCCATGTTTCCAGTATTAGATGTTGGTTTAACAAAAGACTTTTTTAAAATTCAAGTTGGTGCCGTAGACTTCAATAGTTTCGGAAGATCTGGGAATACTAGTGTATATGTGCTCCGTCAAGGTAGAATGACTTATTTATTTAATGGTGACTATCCATTTCTTTTGGGAGGCCGGCATGGATTAACAGCTGATTTCAACAAAGTAGGCACTTACGAACCTGTGTATTATCGAGATTACAAAAGTGAATACAGCTATGATTTGTATACATTTCAAGTGTTACATAGATACGACTTTAATTTGCATGCTGTAACGAAAATTGGTTTTGGATATCAATACGAAACTTTCAGACCACATACATACACAAAAGTTCCAAGTGACTTTACTTTAAAAGCTAATGCCAAAAGATTTCTGTTCAAAGCAAATTATAAATACACTAGAATTAATTTGAAGAGAATTAATCAAAACGGATTTAGCATTGATTTAACTTATAATGCTATATATTCAAATGCAAGAAAAAATAATTTATTCGGAAGCTCTAAGAAATTTTTAGCGGATATTAGGTACTATACTAATTTGAATGCCTCAACAAATTTAGCGATTAGATTACGTTTAGGCATTGGAAAATCTGCATTCTTTGATCAATTTGTACTAGATGATAATACGAATATCAGAGGGATTGGATTTAAGCGATTTAGAAATAATAATGAGTTTGTAATAAACTTAGAAACACGACAAGTATTTTTTCGACATAAACAAGGCATTCTTCAAGCTGTGCTGTTTAATGATTATTCAATAAGTCAGAATTACATAGGTGTCGGACTTAGAGCTTATCTGGAACAAATTCATGGTGTAGTAATACGATGTGATTATGGTATGAATACACGAGATTTCTCACAAGGAGGAATTGTAGCAGGCATACACCAATATTTTTAGAACTTTCGTTGTTATTTTAAAATAGATTTCAGTATTAATTCCGATTCTTCAGCTAAAGTACCAAGTACACCACCTAAGCTATATTTCTCATATCCTATAAAAAACAAGCCATTTTGTTCGTCTTTGCCAATTTTAATTTTGGGTTCGCCTAAATC
Organism: uncultured Sphingobacterium sp.; assembly: GCA_964645385.1. Taxonomy (GTDB): domain Bacteria; phylum Bacteroidota; class Bacteroidia; order Sphingobacteriales; family Sphingobacteriaceae; genus CAJBVG01. The sequence goes on along the minus strand of CAZYBY010000025.1, from coordinate 2,492 downwards.
ATCAAGCAAGTTGTTTTTATTCTCCAAAAAGTCAGTCAATTGAGCATAATAACCTGTAGCTAAAATGATAGCATCATATGGAGCAGAACTACCATTTTTAAATAAAACAGAATTCTTTTGTAACGAATCAATATCACGATGTATTTTGATTTTTCCTAGTTTGATTTGTGCAATAGTACCTAAATCGAAAGTTGGGGTTTTACCATATTCTCTTCTAAGTACTGCAGGTTTTATTTTAGATATAGGAATGTTATATTTTTTTAAATTTCCAAACATGATTTTTGCTGGAAATGTGCTTATAATATCACCAAGTTTGAATGGTAATTTGGATAATTTTTGAGCAGTTACTTGTACGGATTTTCCTAAAAAATCTCTTGGAACTATAACAACTTCACTGCGCACACAAAGATCAACCGCTACATTATTTTCAGCAAGATCTAGTGCAATTTCAGCACCTGTATTTCCCATACCTACTACCAACACTCTTTTACCTAAAAAAGGAGTGGCATTTTTATATTTTGATGCATGAAGAATTTCACCTTCAAATTCCTCCTGCCCATTCCATTTAGGAATTTTTGGAATACGATTCAAGCCAGTAGCTACGACTAAATTTTCCACCTCAAATACTTTTCCATTTTCACATTCAATATGCCAATGTTTAATAAGCTTCCGGACATTTACGACTTTGGTATTAAAATGAGGTTTTATCTTAAAATGCTTTGCATATTTTTCATAATAATCAACCAATAATTGCCTAGAAACATATTGTGGATAATGCGATGGAAATTCAACTAAAGGTAAATTTGATTGGGATTTTACGGTATGTAAATGCAAGCGATCATAATGATTTTGCCAAGATGAAGCGATGGTATCATTTTGTTCAACTATTTCAAAATTTAAACCTGCATTTGCCAATCGTGCAGCTACTGCAAGCCCGGCCGGTCCTGCACCAATAATTAATGTTTTTGATTCCATCAAATACTAAATTTTGATTATTTCGCTCGTATAGCTTCTACAGGATCAAGATTTGCAGCACTTTGTGCGGGTAAATATCCTGAAACCAAACCAATAATAACTGATACTCCTAATCCTAAAATCATATTACCTATTGACAAAAAAAGTGCAAAGTCCATAAAGTTTGCAACAATCGTGACGATCCAGACCATAAACAAACCAATACCTCCACCCATTAAACAAAGCACTATAGATTCGAATAAGAATTGAAGTAATATGAAATAGTTTTTCGCACCTAATGATTTTTGTATACCAATAACATTCGTTCGCTCTTTAACAGATACGAACATAATGTTGGCAATACCAAATCCTCCAACTAAGATCGAAAAGCCTCCAATTATCCAACCTGCAACATTAACAACACCAAATAAAGATTCCATTTGTATAGAAAGTATGCTCGATTGATTAAGTGCAAAATCATCTTCTTCTCTTGGAGAAATACGACGAATAGATCTTAAATGGTTACGAATTTCATCATTAATTTCAGGCAAAGTAACCCCATCTTGAGCTTTTACCATAATAAAAGGCTGATACCTGTCGGCTCGAACATCTACAAGATTTCTAGCAAAGTTAATTGGTATTAGAGCCTGATTATCCATGCTATTTCCAAGAATATCTTCGCCTTCTTTTTTAACCACGCCTATAACTTTTAATTTTCTACCAAGAATTTTCACCTCTTTTCCAATGGGGTCGGCAGTACCAAAAAGAGCAGAAGCTACATTAGAACCAATTATCACATAATTCCTACCACTTCTAGATTCATTAAAAGTGAAGTACCTACCTTTTTCGAATTCCATTGTTCTGACATCAGAAAAATCGTGTGATGCAGCGGTGATATTAGTATTCTCGACACTATTAGAGCGATATTTGATTGTTTTGCCCGTAATATCTATCTCAAAAGCCATTGCCTTTACTTTTTCAGGATCAACTCTACGATTAAGCTCCTCATAATCTTTGTAGCTTGGATTTGCCCTATTGAAATACTTCCACCAAGGATAATCACTTCCAAATGCCCATGGCCATTTTTGTACATAAACGACATCGTTTCCCAATTTTTGAACAGAAGATTGAACACTAAATTCGATATAATCGACAAATGTAAAGACGGTAATAATGGTAAAAATACCGATTGAGATACCTAATAAGGACAGAAATGTTCTCAACTTATTCACTATCAATGCATTAATTGCAAATAGAATAGACTCCCTAAATAGTTTTAAAAACAGCATAAACAAATCTAATATTAATCAGTTAAGATTATGGATTGCATAATTAATTTTACAAATAATTATTAACTTCGCCGTCTTAAACAAAGCATATATCTAGATATCAAATATGAAACTATCACAATTCAACTTTAATTTACCAGATTCTTTAATTGCATCAACTCCAGCTAAACAACGTGATGAGTCGAGATTAATGGTTTTGGATCGTAAAACTGGCACCATTGAGCATAAAGTATTTAAAGATATATTAAA
>CAZYBY010000024.1:0-2220 GCA_964645385.1 uncultured Sphingobacterium sp. | reverse complement strand
TGAAGAACAACTAAACAAATTGATCAATTAGCCGAGCGAGTGTCTACGAGCGACTGAGCGTTATAAAAATTCGCCCCCTGCCTTTTCCCTGATTACAAGCTCCCTGTTGCTTCATAACGAGATTTACAGAGCAAAGCGACTGTAGCCACTGGCTCCATGACGAGCGAAGCGAGCATAAAGCTTTATGAGCGAAGCGAATCCATTCTTGTTTTTAGCGTCCTAGTGGATATTTGAAAAAACTGCCCCCAGGAATCGAGCGCAGCGAGATTCAATAGAGTTTGAGCGAAGCGAAAACATAGGGCAGTTTTAAATGCTTTTTAATTTTTTTTTGGCTTTTAATAATCTTTTAAGCTTTTAAATGCTTTTAGACACGCTGAAAGCATTGCTGTGTGCGCGTTTCAAGCTTCATTAAGTGACGTTTACCTTGCAATTAAGTGACGTTTACCTTGCAAAAAAATGAAAATTTCAAAAGATAAAGTGACGTTTACCTTGCATGTTGTGACGTTAATTATTAAAGTCACATAAACGTCTAAGAATAATAGAGTCACATAATGAGTAATTTAGTTGTTAAAGATAATGCGTTAATTAATGCGAGTTATAACCTCGATTTAGTCGAGCAAAGATTAATACTTTTAGCGATTATTGAAGCTCGTCAAAGTGGCAAGGGAATTAACGCAAATGACCCATTGATCATTCACGCTGAAAGCTACATCAATCAATTTTCGGCACATAGAAATACTGCATATCAAGCATTAAAAGATGCTTGTGATGACCTATTTGCAAGGCAATTCAGTTATCAGAGCCTTAGCGATAAGGGAAATATCCAGCACCATAAATCAAGATGGGTGAGTGAAGTTATTTATGTTGAGAAAGAGGCGGTTGTTAAATTAATTTTTGCCCCTGCCATCATTCCATTGATTACTCGCCTAGAAGAACAGTTTACAAAATACGATATAGAACAAGTTTCAGGGCTTACAAGTGCTTACGCTGTAAGACTTTACGAATTATTGATTGCTTGGCGTAGCACAGGTAAAACACCCATTATTGAGATACAAAAATTTAGACAAAAACTTGGTGTTCTAGATACTGAATACAAACAAATGAACGATTTTAAAAAGCGAGTTTTAGACATTGCCATAAATCAAATTAATGAAAAAACAGACATTAAAGTTAAGGTCGAACAGCACAAAACAGGTCGTGCGATTTCAGGATTTTCCTTCAAGTTTAAGCAAAAACAAACGGAAATTTCTGAAAAATCAGTATCTCCCCAACGAGATCAAAACACGCCTGACCTATTCACCAAAATGACAGATCCGCAACGCTTCCTATTCGCTCACAAGCTGTCAGAAATGCCTGAAATGAGCAAATACTCTGAGGGTACAGAATCCTTTCAAGATTTTGCGAAACGTATAGCAGACATGCTGTTAGAACCTGAAAAATTTAAAAAGTTTTATCCGCTTTTAGAAAAACTTGGCTTCGGTTCTAAGAAAAATCAATCAACAGTGAAACTGGTTGATCAAGTCAAAACCTACTCTATCGAAGATCATAAATTTATTGCATTCGACCCAAGGGGGAGCGTTCATCTTTCGAGCTGTGCTTTCAGCATTGCACGGGACAAAAGGTACAAGCACTTGAAAAAAGATAGCGAAAAAATGGCAGACTTTGAAAGCAGATTAAAAACGATGCTTCTCGATGAAAAACAACAATCTCAATTTTTTGAGATTTTGAGAGGTGAAACATCAAGGTTTAAACCTAACTAAAATCTCCTCTAAAAAAGATTTCAAAATGCCCCAACTTTTGGGGCTTATTTTTATCTTTTTTAGAGGTCGGTTTTTTGTTTCTCGGAGAGAAACGAGTAAGCGTGCATTCCCTCCTGCTGTCGGAACATGATACATGTTCAAATCGCTAAACATTGTATTGTTAGCAAAGCACCAATATCGAATTTCACCCCATAGCGTAAAAAACGCCTAAAATTGCATTTAAGCGCCCTTTTCTCCAAAACAGGGAAATCTAGCTAAATAGGGCTAAAACCGCCAATAAACGCAAAATAGGAGCATTTAGACCATGAAATTGAGTGATGCCGAAAAAAATAATCGTTTGTCAGAGGTGTTTTTTAAGAAATCAGATCGAGAATATTACGATTTAGAAATCACTGAAGATCATCAAAAACTTTATGATCAGTACGTTTCAGGTGATTTAAACAAGCAAGATTTTGAAGAA
>CAZYBY010000023.1:0-13160 GCA_964645385.1 uncultured Sphingobacterium sp. | reverse complement strand
ATTGGGAGTAGAGGCGGTAAGTTCTTACAAACCAGATTTGATTTTAATGGACATTAACATGCCCATTATGAATGGGATTGAAGCTACAAAAGCCATACGTAAATTAGATTCAGAATTTAATAATATTCCCATATTTGCAGTTACTGCAGATATTACTGAAGAAACGAATAAAATTAGCATATCGGCAGGTATGAATGAGTATATCAAAAAGCCTGTTGATGTAGATGAATTATTGAAATTGATTTTAGATTACTTAGTATAATTATTGTGGATAAAACACAATTGCAATTTTACAGAATGAATGTGGTATTGGATGCTTCGAATACTGCTATGTTATTAGAAAACGAACTTCGCCAAATGGAGTACGTTAACCAATCGTTCTGTGATTTATTCGGTATCGATGCAAAGCCTGAATTCTTAATTGGAATGGATTGCTCTCAAGCTGCTGAGTTGAACAAAGTACTTTTCGTAGACGAGCAAGCATTTGTGGATGGGATAAATGAACTTTTGAAAAATAAAGAGCGTGTTGTTGGGCAAATTTTACTAATGAAATCTGGTAAAGTATTACTTAGAGATTATATTCCGATTTTTAAAGATGAGGTATATGTAGGTCACATGTGGACTTATAAAGATTACACAGAGTCTTACGAATTAAACAGAAAGCTAGAACAGCAAAAACAATTTTACGAGGATATTTTGAATTCATTACCTGTAGATGTTGCAGTTTTCAATGATCAACATAAATACCTTTTTGTAAACCAAGTTGCTATTGCTGATAAAGATGTAAGAAATTGGATTGTGGGGAAAGATGATTTTGAATATGCCAAAGAGCGTAACAAATCGTTAGAAGCTGCACAATACCGTAGAGATTTATTCAATAATACCATCAATAATAAAGAAGGTGAAGAATCGGAATATGAAGAGGGCCATACAAAAGCAGATGGTACCCGTCAGTTCATTTTAAGGAAAATGAAACCTGTATATAACCCTGATAAAACCTTAAAGATTGTTGTTGGATGTGGGGTAGATATAACTAAGCGTGTAAATTCTGAAGAAAAACTTCAACTAAGCGAAGCAAAATTTAAAGACCTAGTAAACAATCTTCAAGATATTATTTTTAATGTCGATGTTGATGGTTACTTTACTTTTTTAAATCCAGCCTGGGAAAAAATTACAGGATATAAAGCAGAAGATTTTATTGGTAAAAATTATTCTCAATACTTTATAAATTCAACACTAGAAAAAAGCAAATCATTCAACGATTTAATTGTAAATAATAATGCAATTAAAGATCAGGTATATAATATCAAAACAATGTTCGGTAGTAAAACTGTTAGCGTATACTCCGAAGCTATTGTAGTAAATAAAGAAATTGTTGGTTATAGAGGTACAGTTACAGATATTACCGACCGCAAAAAAGCAGAAGAGCAATTAATGCTTGCTATGCAACGTGAGAAGGAATTAAACGAATTGAAATCTAAATTTGTGGGAATGGTTTCTCATGAATTTAGAACTCCATTGGCAACTATATCTTCTAGTGTGGAATTAATAAAATTAATTTCTGAAAAATCTGAAGATGGTTTAACCGATAGAATTTTAAAACATACCAATAAAGTTAATGAGCAAATAAAGCGCATGACTGAATTGATGAATGAAGTGTTGCTTATTAGTAAAATTGAATCGGGAGGTATCTCGGCAAACTTCGAAGAGTCTGATTTAATAGCTTTAGTAAATGAAATAAAAAGTGAACATTCGTTCTCAGGTTTTGCTATAAACATCAACCTTAATCGCCCTAAAATGTCGCTTCGTATGGATAAAAACATGATGCGACATATTCTAAATAACTTGTTTTCTAACGCAATTAAATATTCGTTAAAAGAGAAAACAATTGACGTAAATATTGATCATCGTGATAGTTTTATTAAAATAGAAATTAAAGATTACGGAATTGGTATTCCTCCAGAGGACTTAGAAAAACTATTTACTTCGTTCTTTAGAGCATCTAACATTAGAAATTTACCTGGTACTGGTTTGGGTTTAGTGGTAGTTAAATATTTCCTCGACTTGCATAAAGGGCATATTGATGTAAGATCAGTGGTCAACCAAGGTAGTTCATTTATTATAACAATACCTACTACATTATAAAATGAAGCATTCTGTATTAATTGTTGAAGACGATGAAATCATCAGAGAGAATATTAAAGAATATTTAGAAATAAATGGCTTTAATGTTTTCGAATCTGAAAATGGCAAGGAAGGATTATCAATTGCAAAGGATTCGTCTCCAGATGTAATTGTGTCGGACATTATGATGCCTGGAATGAATGGTATTGAAATGATTTCTGAATTAAAGAAAGACACCAATACAAGTTTAATACCGGTTATTTTAATTACAGCAAAAGTAGAATCGAAAGATGTACGCGAGGGAATGACCGTAGGTGCTGATGATTACATCACGAAACCTTTCGATTTGGAGGATTTATTACATGCTGTAAATACCCAAATTGCTAAGAAAAATAAGATTCACGACCATATTCATTTAGAATACACAAAGTCGTTTGAGCATTGGAAAAATATTGCAAACCACGAATTGTTTACTCCCATAAATGTTATTCAAAATGTATATCATTTAATGAGTAATCAATCTAACGTGGATGATGAATTAGACGGAATTTTTAAGTTATCCGTTACACGTTTAAAAAGAACTATTTCGAATTTGCTTTTATTATCGGGAGTATTTCAAATTGAAAGTAATTTTAAATATACTTCAGTGTTTGATTTTCGTCGACAAATAGATGCAATTATTGCAGACATTTTAGATACGGAAAAAGAATTAATTCCAACAAAATTCGAAATCAATTATAATTTACCAGAGTATTTTTTCATGAAAGAATATTTCTATTTAATTATCAAAGAAATATTAGACAACGCGAATAAATTCAGTAAGCCTGGTACAAATGTGAAGGTAGATATCAGTATCGAAAATGATGAGTTTGTTTTTATTACAACGAATCAAAATAAAATTGATAACAGTATTCCGATCAATAATAAACGTGCCTTTACACAGGTTGAAAGAGATAGTTATGAACAACAAGGACTTGGTTTAGGATTATACATCATCAATAGAATTTCAACAATGTTTAAAGATGTGTTTAGCATCACACAGAAAGATGAAATTGTAGAATGTGTATGGAAAAGTAAAATTAAATTCCTATAATTATCGGATGGTTAGACTGCTAATTATTTATACAGGAGGAACAATTGGTATGGTCCAAGATCAAGATGGGCAGTTAGTACCTTTTGATTTTGATAATATCAAAAAAAATGTACCTGAATTAAATAGATTAGATTATCATATAGACGTTTACTCTTTTAATCCATTAATCGACTCATCGAATATGAGTCCGAAAGATTGGAAACAAATAGCCGTATTAATTGCTTCTTCATATTCTAAATACGATGGCTTTGTAATTTTACATGGTTCGGATACCATGGCTTATACAGCTTCAGCCTTATCGTATATGTTCGAAAATTTAGCGAAACCAATTGTATTAACAGGTTCGCAATTGCCAATTGGAGAAATACGTACAGATGCGAAAGAAAATTTAATTACAGCTTTAGAAATTGCAGCATCGCGCAACGCCGATGGTACAGCAACAGTTCCAGAAGTATGTATTTATTTCGATTATCTTTTGTTTAGAGGGTGCAGAGCTACGAAAGTACATGCCGATAAATTTGATGCATTTAAGTCGCCAAATTATCCGGTACTTGCAGAGGCAGGAGTCGATATAAAATTTAACAAAGATGCTATAAAGACAATTTCTTCGAAAGAATTAATTGTTCATACAGAATTTTCAAGAAGTTGTGCAAGCCTTAAACTTTTTCCTGGAATTTCTGAAAAATATGTACGTGCAATTTTAAATACTCCCGATATTGAAGCCATTTTATTAGAAGGCTTTGGGGTAGGGAATACTAATACAGAAACTTGGTTTATTAATGCGTTAGAAGATGCTTCTAAGCGTGGAATTATTATATTAGACATATCGCAATGTGGGGGCGGAACAGTTCAATTAGGGCGATATGAAACTAGCAAACATTTGACCGATATTGGTGTTATCTCCGGACACGATATTACTTTTGAAGGTGCAATTACTAAAATGATGTATTTGTTGGGGAATACATCTGTTAAGAATGAAATAAAAATGATGCTCTCGAAAAATTTAAGAGGAGAAATTAGCATTTAATTTTTATAAATACCCATGAGAGTATTAGTTATTGAAGATGAATCATCGATTCGTGATAACATTATTGAAATGTTTGAACTTAAAGATATTGAAGTTTATGGCGCCATAAACGGAAAGGAAGCGCTTGCTTCTATAGATAATATTAAACCCAATATTATTTTATGCGATTTAATGATGCCTGTGATGAATGGCTTCGAATTTATTGAATCATTAAAACAGCATGATCTTCATAAAAATATACCCGTAATATTTGTATCAGCCAGGGCAGAAATTTCTGAAAAAGAGAAAGCTTTGGAAGCTGGGGCTGTCGATTTTATTACTAAACCCTTTAGTTTTGTAGAGATTTTTGAAAAGCTCAAAAAGCACTATAAACAGAGTTAAGTACTATTCCTCAAAATAGTCTATTTTTTCAGTTTAAATTATTGTATTGGTAATCAACACAATGATTTGTAAATAAATCAGGATTTAATGCCTTTTTTTAGCATTTTTGTAGCACAAATACTTACAAACAACAAATGACTAAGTTAGAGGAAATAAGTGTGCTTAAATCCACCTCTACGCGTATAAGCAAAGAATTGGTAGAGCAAAATGAATTCGGTGCTGTGATTTCTGATCACATGTTTATTGCCGATTTTTACAATGGCGATTGGCATAATGCTAGAGTGATGCCATACAGTGATCTTACATTAAACCCAGCAACACTTGCATTACATTACGGACAAAGCGTTTTCGAAGGAATGAAAGCTTTCCGTATGAAAGATGGTAAAATATCTATTTACAGAATCGACAAGCATTTAAGCCGTTTTAATAAGTCTTTGGAAAGAATGTGTATGCCTACTGTTCCAGAGTTTTTATTTAAAGAAGCATTAAAGAAATTAGTAGATACTGACCGTAATTGGGTGCCTGAAGGCGATGGTCATTCTTTATACATCAGACCATTTGTTTTTGCATCGGAAGCTCGTTTCGGTGTTAAAATAGCTGAAGAATATAAGTTTATCATTTTCGGTGGTCCCGTTGGTCCATACTATGGTAAACCCCTTAAATTAAAAGTTGAAACGCATTACTCTAGGGCTATAAAAGGCGGCACAGGATATGCAAAATGTGCTGGTAACTACGGTGCATCTTTCTACCCATCTAAACTTGCTAAAGAAGAAGGTTACGATCAAGTACTTTGGACAGACGGTAAAGAGCATAAGTATATTGAAGAATCTGGAACAATGAACGTAATGTTTATTGTAGGCGATTTATTAATTACCCCTGCTACTTCAGATTCTATTTTAGATGGAGTAACTAGAGATTCAATTCTACAATTAGCAGATAGCCTTGGCATGAAACATGTTGAACGTAAAGTTTCTGTGGAGGAATTAGAAAATTGGTTGAAAAATGCTGAATTAAAAGAAGCTTTCGGTGCTGGAACAGCAGCTGTAGTAGCTCCAATAGAGCATATCAATATAGAAGGAAATGATTATACATTGCCTTCCGCTACACCTGAGACTTTTATGATGAAGGTGAAACAGAAAATGATGGATATTAAAACTGGTGTGGAAGAAGACCTTTTCGGTTGGAATACAATAATATAATACCTTTAAGATTTTAGTTTGAAAATCCCGCCTTTTGCGGGATTTTCTTTTTATTTTGCAGTTTAATTTGCAATAATGCTGGACCTAAATACAATTAGACGACCAATAGAACATGAACTTAATGCCTTCGAAGAAAAATTCAAATCTTCGATGAAAAGCACAGTTCCTTTATTAGATCGTATTACCCACTATATCTACAAAAGTAAAGGGAAGCAAATGCGTCCGATGTTTGTATTCTTCTCTGCTAAACTTTGCGGAGGAATTACAGAATCTACGCATCGTGCTGCTGCATTGGTAGAACTACTTCACACTGCAACACTAGTACACGACGATGTGGTGGACGATGCGTATGAACGTAGAGGATTCTTATCCATTAATGCCGTTTGGAAAAATAAAATTGCTGTACTTGTTGGCGATTTTTTATTGGCGAAAGGCTTGTTGCTTTCTGTTGAAAATAATGAACATAGAGTGTTGAAGATAGTTTCCGATGCTGTGCAACATATGAGCGAAGGAGAATTGCTTCAGATTGAAAAGGTTCGCCGTTTAGATATTGTTGAAAGTGTATACTATGATATTATTCGTCAGAAAACCGCTTCACTAATTGCATCTTGTTGTGCTAGCGGTGCAGCTTCGGCAAATTCTTCTGAAGAACTTATTGAAAAAATGCGTTTGTTCGGTGAGTATATTGGAATGGCATTTCAGATTAAAGACGATTTACTCGACTTTGGTTACGATGATATCGGTAAGCCAAAAGGTATCGATATTAAAGAGAAGAAAATTACTCTTCCATTAATTTATGCATTGAATAATACTGACACTAAAAAGAAAAGATATATAATCAATTTAGTAAAGAATCATAACGAAGAACCTGATGCCGTGCAAGAAGTAATTGATTTTGTAAGAACTACTGGTGGATTAAATTACGCCGAAGAAAAAATGTTCGATTTTCAGCGTAAGGCGTTTGAATTAATTAGCGAATTCCCAGAAAACGAATCAAGAGCTTCTTTAGAAGAATTAGTAAGATTTACCACAGAGAGAAAAAAATAAACGATGAGTAACGAATTGATATTTATATCTGGATTTGCAATTTTTATTGTATTAATGTTGGCCTTCGACTTAGGTGTGTTTAATAAAAAAGACCACGTTATTAAATACAGAGAAGCAGCAATAATGAGTTTAATATGGGTATGTTGTGCGTTAGGATTTTATGTGCTCATTTCTTTACACGGCGAATGGATACATGGTGTTACAAGCATGCAACGTTTGCAAGAAGTTGTAGTTGCTCATAAACATAATATCAATATTATACCAACTGATTTCGTTGGTAGTATGGAAATCTATAAAAATAATTTAGCCTTAGAGTTTATTACCGGTTACCTAATCGAATATGCTTTATCTGTAGATAATATTTTCGTGATCGTTTTAGTATTTACTGCATTTAATGTTCGTGAGAAATATTACCACCGAGTTTTATTCTGGGGGATTTTAGGTGCAATTATCATGCGTTTCTTATTCATATTTTTAGGTGCAACTATGATTCGTGAATTCGAATGGATACTATACATCTTTGGTGCCTTTTTAATTTACACTGGCGTAATGATGTTTGTGAAAAGAAATGAAGAAGAGAAAATTGAAACTGAAAATCATCCAGCCGTAAAATTCGCATCTAAAATATTCAAAGTATATCCACGTTATGTAGGAAAACATTTCTTCATCAAAAGAAAAGGAATACAAATGATTACTCCATTGTTCATCGTTTTAATTGTAATTGAATTTACCGATTTAATTTTCGCGGTCGATTCTATCCCTGCTATATTCTCGGTAACAAAGGATCCTTATATTGTTTTCTTCTCTAATATCTTCGCGATATTAGGTTTAAGATCGATGTTCTTCTTATTGGTTAATGTTATTCACCAATTCCACTACTTAAAAATAGGATTGGCAGTATTGTTAACGTTTATTGGGGTAAAGATGTTGGCACACGACTTTTTACATTCGATCGGTTTTGAAACAATACATTCTTTAATAGTAATTGTATTGATTTTAGCTTTAAGTATTATTGCTTCTTTGGTATTTCCTAAAAATGAATTGGCACATGAAACTAAATAAGATACTTTTCTTTTTTTGTTTGATGAGTAGCGCTACGTTGGTTTTTGCACAAAAACCTGAGTTAGTACCTACTGAGAAAAAACCAAAACAATTTTTAGAATATTACATAGGCGATTATAAATTCAAAGAAAGAAACAATTGGTTTTTATTAGGGTTTGGGCCTACGTTTTATCCCAATATTCCATCTATTACGAATGCAAATTTCAGTGTAGATTATCATTATTTCGATAAGAAAGATCGTTTGTGGCATGCTGGCTATTCTGCGATTACGCAAGAATATTTAGCGCTTGGAGGAGCTACTATATACCTCCACGAATTGAAATATGGAAGAGGATTATATCGAATAGAAAAACAATATTGGAAGATGGCTGGATTTATTGGTCCTTCTGTCGATTATGCATCGTACTACCCAATGGATACTACCAAATCTATCGCAGGAATTAGAACATTTGGAGTAGGTATTCAGGCTCAAGCAGAATTTATTTATAAACCTGTGTATGATTTTGGTATCGCAATTTCTCCTTTTATCAATATAAATACTGTTCAAACAGTTGCGGGAATTACCATTAGCGTTTATTCTTCGAATGCAATGGTGAAGAATTTTTCAAAATCAAAGGAGAGGTAAAATCTCATCTAAGTATTGACGGTTATTCGATAAGCGTGGCACTTTATGTTGCCCACCTAATTTACCTCTGTTTTTCATCCAAGAATAAAAAGTATTTGACGGGGCAAAATGTATGGTTGGGAATTTCAATGCCATATCGCCTCTGCGTTTTGCTTCGTAATCCGAATTCAAACTTTTTAAAGTTTCATCCAATTTATGTTTGAATAAATCTGCGGAGCTTGGCATTTTCTCAAACTCAATAATCCACTCGTGCCCTCCGCTAGCATCCGCACCAAAATAAATCGGTCCGGCAGTATAATCTTTTATAATGGCATCTGTTTCTCTACATGCAACCACTAAGGCTTGTTCTGCATTATCAATTATAAGTTCTTCTCCAAAGGCGTTGATGAAATGCTTTGTTCTACCTGTTATTACAATTCTATGCGGACTTAAAGAGGTGAACTTTATAGTATCTCCAATCATGTATCTCCATAAACCAGCATTGGTACTTATTACAATAGCATAGTTTTTATTCAATTCAACTTCACTTAAATCTAAACTCTTCGGAAATTCTTTATCCAATTCTTCCATCGGAATAAATTCATAGTAAATGCCGTAATCCAACATCAACAACATTTCCGAATTATTGTCTTGATCTTGTATACCAAAGAAGCCCTCAGAGGCATTATAAGTTTCCAAGTAATACATATTATCACTTGGTATTAGCTTTTTAAATTGCTCTCTATACGGCGCGAAATTTACAGCACCATGGAAATATAATTCCAAGTTTGGCCATACTTCTAATAAATTACTCTTACCAGTTATTTCTAAAATTCTTTTTGCTAAGATGATAGTCCAAGTTGGTACTCCGGAGATATTTGTTACGTTTACAGGAATGGTTGAGTTTGCCATCATCTCAATCTTCTCTTCCCAATTATCCATCAACGCAATTGATAATTCTGGTGTTCTATGAAACTCTGCCCAAATTGGTAAATTTTTAATTAGCACCGCCGATAAATCGCCATACTGCGTTTCGTCATTTAGTGGATTAATTTGATGACTACCGCCTAGCACTAAACATTTGCCAGTAAAGATTTTTGTTTCTGGTCGATTATGGCAATAAATAGAAAGTAAATCTTTTCCGCCTTTGTAATGGCATTCTTCTAATGATTCTGTACTTACTGGAATGAACTTACTTTTATCGCTCGTAGTACCCGATGATTTTGCAAACCATTTTATTTCCGAAGGCCATAAAATATTTTGCTCGCCCTGAAGCATACGTTCTATATAGGGTTTTAAGGTATCGTAATTTTGAATAGGAATACGATTCTTAAATTCACTTGCAGATTCTATACTTTTAAAATCAAACTTTTTACCCCATTCTGTTTGCTTAGAAGTAAGTATCAAGCTTTGCAACCATTCTTCTTGAACTTCTTCTGGATATTTCATAAAGAATTCAATTTGATGAATTCTTTTTTTCATTACCCAAGAAAGGATGGAGTTTATAAAAGTCATTTTTTAATTATAATGATTTCTGACGAAGTACAAAATTCTTTCCTAAATATACTCTTCTCACTTGCTCATCTTCAGCAAGTTCTTCTGCTGTTCCAGATTTTAAAATGGAACCTTCGAAAAGTAAATATGCTCTATCCGTAATTGATAATGTTTCCTGGACGTTGTGGTCAGTAATTAGAATACCAATGTTTTTATTTTTGAGTTTAGCTACTATGGTTTGAATTTCTTCAACGGCAATAGGGTCAACACCTGCAAAAGGTTCGTCGAGCAAAATGAAACTTGGATTTGCAGCTAATGCTCTTGCAATTTCTGTTCTCCTACGTTCACCACCTGATAATAAATCGCCTCTATTTTTTCTTACTTTATGTAAACTGAATTCGTCGATTAGTTCTTCTAATTTTTGTTTTTGCTCAGCTTCTTTCATATTCGTCATTTGCAAAATGGCTAATATGTTTTCTTCAACTGTTAGTTTTCTAAATACAGAAGCTTCTTGAGCTAAATATCCAATCCCCTTTTGAGCTCTTTTATACATAGGTTCGTTGGTAATTTCTTCATTTTGTAAAAAGATTTTCCCTTCGTTTGGTTTTATCAAACCAACTATCATATAAAACGAAGTCGTTTTACCTGCACCATTCGGTCCGAGTAAACCTACAATTTCTCCTTGCTTAACATTAAAAGATACGTTGTTTACAACAGTTCTTTTCTTATATGTTTTTATTAAGTTTTCAGCTCTTAGTTCCAGCATAATGTTATTGGATACGTATATCTTTAATGTTTAATTGGATAGTTGTTTTATCTCTCCAAGTATTTTCTTCTATATTAAAACAAATATCGAAATACTCATTTTGTTCTAATAAAGATTTATAATGTCCTAGTCCGAATGCAATGCAATCGAAACTAAAGCTACTGTTCTGTACAATCGAAAATTTCAAATGGTTAGCGTTGTTCTTCCCAATTAGTTTTGGTTCACTTGCTAATTGAACGTTCTTCGCAAGGAAAATGGGTTTCGTATTTCCTGGTCCGAACGGAGCAAACTGCTTTAGTATTCTATAAAACTTTGAATTAAATTCATTCAAAGAAATTTCAGATTCGATTTCTATTTCTTGATGAAGGGAAGCATCTTCAATAGTGCTTGAAACTATTTCTTCAAACTTCTCTTTAAACGCAGGAATGTTTTCAATTTTCATTGTTAAACCTGCAGCGTATTTATGTCCGCCGTATTGATCCAACAAATGACTACATGCACTAATGGCTTCGTAAATATCAAATCCATTAACAGAACGTGCAGATCCAGCTGCATGCCCATTAGATTCTGTAAGAATAATTGTAGGTCTGTAATATTTATCAATTAATCTCGATGCTACAATTCCGATTACTCCTTTATGCCATTCTGCATTATACAATACAGTAGATTTTCTGTGCTTTGCGGTATCATCTTCTTCAATTAGCGCAATAGCTTCTAACGTTATGCTTTGGTCGAATTCCTTGCGTTCGTTGTTTTTTAAATTCAATACTTCACAAAAATCGAATGCTTCTTTTTCAGACTCGGCAATTAATAAACTAACTGCATGCACAGCATGATCTATTCTACCTGCTGCGTTAATACGAGGACCAATAAAAAATACAATTTCGTTTAAGGTGATGTCTTTTAAATTACTAATATTGATGAGTGCTTGTAAACCCGGACGAGGATTCGAATTTAATTGCTCTAATCCGAAATAGGAGAGTACTCTATTTTCTCCTGTAACAGGAACAATATCTGATGCGATACTCACTGAAACTAAATCTAAATATCCGATGATATTCTCAAAAGGGATATTATTTTTTTCAGAGTAAGCCTGAATTAATTTAAAACCAATACCACAACCTGAAAGTTCTTTAAAAGGATATTCACAATCCGATCGTTTAGGGTCTAATACCGCTACAGCATCTGGAATTGTAATCCCAGGTGTATGATGATCGCAGATAATAAAATCGATGTTACGCTCTTTTGCGTATGTTATATGATCTATAGATTTAATCCCACAATCTAGTGCGATAATTAATGAGAATTGATTTTCTAGAGCATAGTCAATACCAGCATAAGAAATTCCATAGCCTTCTTTATAACGATCGGGGATATAATAAGCTAAGTTAGGATAGATGCTTTTGAAAAATGAATATACCAATGCTACTGAAGTGGTGCCATCAACATCATAATCACCATATATTAATATGTTCTCGTGATTGGCAATTGCTTGTTCAATTCGTAGAATAGCAAGGTCCATATCTTTCATGAGAAATGGATTATGTAAATGCTCTAGTTTTGGTCTGAAGAATTCTTCAGCTTCCTTAAACGTAGTAATTCCACGGTTTACCAGAAGCGTAGCAATAATCGTGTTGATGTTCAACTGATCCACTAATTGAGAGACGGTTTTTTCGTCAGACAATTTATTTTCGACCCACCTTTTTTCCATATCTTTGCGACCAGTTATTATTTTATCTAGAATTTAGCCTGTATTTATGCGAAAGATACAAAACAGACCTGAATTCTTTAAACGTAATTATTCAGTTTTTTCAAGAAATGCCAAAAGTTTTTGCACTTAATGAAGGATTCTACTCGGTAGACCAAACGAAACAATTTGTGCCATTCGACCCTAGTGTGGATGATCCTAAAAGTCGACCAGCATCAATTTTTGTGCATGTTCAGCCATTTTTAGTTGTGCTTAAAGATGATATTATCTTATTGGATACTGGCCTAGGGTACAAGAATGAAAAGGATGAAATGATCATCCATGCGAATATTCGCAAGCATGGGTATGAGCCAGAAGACATTACCAAAGTAATTATGAGTCATTTGCATTTCGATCATGCAGGTGGAATGATGATGAATAATAATGATAATTGGGAACCTTCATTCCCCAATGCCGACTATTATATTCAATCGGATGAACTAGCCTTTGCATTAAGTAAAGATTCTAAATCGTATCGGAAAGAACCATTAGAGCAATTAAGAAGATATACAGGATTACAATTGATGGAAGGGGATGGATGGATTACGCCTGCAATTTCTTTTGAAATAACTGGTGCACATTGCCCATATCATCAGGTAATTAAAATATACGAAAA
>CAZYBY010000022.1:0-14524 GCA_964645385.1 uncultured Sphingobacterium sp. | reverse complement strand
CCATTAGAGTTTTTCATAAGTTTAGAATGCCAGTCTCGTTTACATCGGGAAGGTCCCGGGTTCGTATTTCGATTGCCTTCAATCTTCCCCTACTATTCATACATAAGTTTTGGCTTTTTTGTTTTTAATCCTTTAGAGTATTTCAGAAGTTTAGAATGCCAGTCCCGATTACATCGGGAAGGTCGCGGGTTCGTATTTCGGCTACGCTCAATAACCGACCATTATTAATACAGAAATGTGGGTCTTTTTTTGTTTTTAATCCATTAGAGTTTTTCAGAAGTTTAGAATGCCAGTCCCGATTACATCGGGAAGGTCGCGGGTTCGAGTCCCGTCCATTCCGCAAAGCCTTAGAGAAATCTAAGGCTTTTTTGTTTGTTCTCGAACATAATCTCCCCACAACTCCAATATCTTAAATCGGATTTCTTCTTCGTATTCTTCGGTGAATTTCGCTAATAATTCATCTTGAGATGTTGTAGTTTCTGGATCCATCTTTTTTAGGACCTCGATAATAAATTCCGAACTTTTCATATCATTTTTTAGTATAACTAAAACATTTCCACTTTGAATAAATATAATTCATTTAAACTAGAAATGATACTTGTAAACTAGATTTATTTTAGCTAGATGAAAATTAACATCGGCGATAACATTAGAACTCTCAGAGTTTTAAAGGGTTTTAGTCAGGAGTACATGTCTAACGAATTAGAAATTTCTGTTTCTGCTTATTCTAATATAGAACGCGATATATCTGCTTTAACTGTTAATCGCTTAATTGAAATTGCCGAAATTCTTTCTGTAAAACCTAGCTTCATTTTAGAAATGGATAACAAACAAATTTTATCTGAAGATGATGCTAAAGTATATATGCCAAAGTCAATGGAATCGGAATTTGAGAAATTGAAAAAACAATTTGATTCGATGAGTGCGCAGTTTCAAAAATTATCTGGCAATACAAAAAAGACTTCTACGAAAACTAAAAAACGTTAAGACAATAATTTTTGACGAAGCAAAAATTCTAATTGTTCATTTGCTCTCATTAAGCTTTGTAGTAATTTTTTATTCTCCTTACGTAATGAAAAAATTTCGTAAGCATTATTTATAACTACACGCATTTGCTGTTCATCCCAAGGTTTTGTGATATACTGAAATATCTGGCCTTTATTAATCGCATCTATTACTGCTTGTATATCTGCATAACCAGTTAACAACATTCGAATAGCTTCAGGATATTCTTCAATTATACTAGCTAGAAATTCCACGCCAGTAATTCCAGGCATTCTCTGATCAGTTATGATTATTTCGAATGATTCAGTCTTTAATAACTCCTTAGCATCTTTAGCCGACAATGCAACAGTAACATCATATTCTCTTCGAAATGCTGCTTTAAAAGAATTTAAATTATTCTCTTCATCATCGACATACAGAATTTTAATTCGAGATTCAGCCATGGTATTTTGGGAGTTTGCTAGTTAAATCGTCCATTAATTATTAAAATAAACGATTATTTTTCATAAATATCGGATTTTATTTGGATATTTAATACTTATTTAAGTAACTGAGCCAAAATAAAGACAACACAAAATGTTAAAATTTAAAGAAAGCAACTTGAGCAATGCCTTCTTACCAGAGATTTTTAACATCAACATTTCTAGTGATTTTCAGCGAGTTCAAAACTTAATTGATGAGCAAGCAGAACTATTGGTTTTAGATGAAATCCATAGTCAGATGCGCGAATTAATTAAAATTCGTAATCCGCAGAAAGCATTAACTGAAGAAGAGTATGTTCAGCAGATTGAGACCCTGTTGAATGGGAAGCCTTCACATTACTATGGAAGTTGGGTTTACTATCCTTGGAATAAGAAATTGGTTCATCTTCTGAGTAAAGACGAATTCGTTGAACTACGCACAAGTAGAAATCTATATAAAATTACACCTGAAGAAAGAAGTACACTTCTTCAGAAAAAAATAGCCATCATTGGATTATCAGTAGGGCAAATGATTGCACTAACGATTGCCATGGAGCGAACTTGCGATGAAATTCGTTTAGCTGATTTCGATTTAATTGAATTGAGTAATATGAATCGTATCAGAACTTCTGTTACGAACATCGGTGTTTCCAAAGCAGTTGTTGCTGCTAGAGAAATTGCAGAGCTCGATCCTTACATCCATGTAAAACTTTTTTTAGATGGAATTACAGATGAAAATATCGACGACTTCTTAGTAAAAGATGGTAAAGTAGATTTACTTATTGAAGAGTGCGATGGATTGGATGTTAAAATATTAAGTAGAATTAAAGCTCGTGAATACGGCATTCCTGTTGTAATGGAAACGAATGACCGTGGAATGATTGATATCGAACGTTTCGATTTAGAACCTAAACGTGCTTTATTACATGGCTTAATTCCTGAGAATATGGAAAACCTTTCTGCTCTCAGAAATTTAAACAATCAAGAAAAAGTCCCATTGCTAGGCGCTATGGTTGGAATAGAACATATATCGGATCGCATGAAAATGTCGCTCGCTGAAATGGGTAAAACCATTTCTACGTGGCCTCAGCTTGCGTCCTCTGTTGTACTTGGTGGTGCCATGGTTACGGATGTAAGTCGACGAATATTATTAAAGCAAACTACGCTCTCTGGTAGATATTATGTTGATTTCAATGAACTCATTAATTAGTAATTGCAACAACCAATGATTAAAATCAGAGCATTTCGAGCTGTTGATGACCAAGAAGCCTGTCATAAATTTATTGAGGGGCATCGTAGGTTATTGGAAATTCATTTCGGTGTTGCGAAGGTTACATCTTCAAGTCAGGATTGGGTGACTAGTGAAAATACAATTGTTATTATCGTTGAAGATGAAACTGGAGAGAAAGTTTATGGTGGAGCAAGAGTTCAAATGGTTGATGGTAAAATTCAATTACCGATTGAACATGCCTTAGGTCATTATGATCCTAAAATTTATGAATTCGTAAAACCTGGTTGCGCAGAAATTTGTGGGATGTGGAATTCCATGGAAGTTGCAGGAATGGGAATAGGAAGTTTAATTTTATGCAGAGTATGTGTATCAATCGTAAATCAATTACCGATCGACAAAATATATGTATTGTGTGCGCCTGTTACTACTCGCATGGGGAAACGTGTTGGAGCAGTAGTGGAAGAAACGTTGGGCGATAAAGGAATCTTTTTTTACCCGAAAGATGATTTTGTTGCTACGGCAATGGCTATATTAGATGTAGATGTGCTTGCGCATGCAGAGGAAAAAGAAAGAGAAAATATTTTAGAATTAAGAAAAAATCCCAATCAACTAAAAATTGAAAAAGGACCAAAAGGAGAATTTGAAGTTCAATACCAATTAGAAATACCTAAACTAAACGCTTAATATCTGTATGAAGAAACTGTGTATTTTGTTTCTATTTGTTCTATTCGCATTTAACTTTTCGGCACTAGCTAATGATACTATTCGTTATAATAATGAAAAAGAAATAGTATCCATTGGTAATCAGATTCAAATATTGAATGATAAAACAAATTCTTTAACATTTGAACAAATATTAAATGCAAAAGATTTTGAACCAAGTACGGAGAATGTTCCGAACTTAGGAATCTCAAAAAGTACACATTGGATAAAATTTACTATTAAAAATGAATTACTCAATCGTAGAATTCTACTTCAATTACAATACCCAATTATAGATTATATTGAATTTTATGCTCCCTCTGTTGATGGTCAGTATAAAAAAACAATTGCTGGAGAGCTGATACATTTTGATCATCGAGAAATTTATAATCAGAATTATTTATTTTATTTAGATATACCCAAAGGAGAAACTTACACTTACTTTATGTTGGTTAGAAGTGGCGAGCAAATTCAATTACCGCTTTTAATTGGTGCACAACAACCCGTTTACGAAGACTTGATCCAAAAAGATTTAGTATTCGGTTTATATATAGGAATCATCCTAGTAATGGCGATTTATAATCTCTTTGTTTATTTCACGGTAAGAGATAAAAGTTATTTGTATTACGTTTCGTATATCGTATTTGTTGGGCTTACACAAGCTGTACTTCAAGGATACGGGTTCAAATATTTATGGCCAAATTCAACATGGCTAGTTATTCAAAGTACATTTTTAGTTCCAGTATTAAACGGCTGGACTGCCATTGCGTTTGTAAAACATTTCTTAAATACGAAAGAGAATTTCAGTATCGGACATAAGATATTGAATGTTGTTTTCTTCTTTTATGCGATTTGTTTTTTCTTAAGCATATTCGATCAGTTTTATTTAGCACAAAATCTTGTTCAATTAACAGCAATGATTGGTTCATTGCTTACGATATATATTGCATATAGAATTGGTAAACAAGGCTATCGTCCGGCTTATTACTTTTTAGTAGCATGGACAATATTTTTATTAAGTGTAGTAGTGTTCGTATTGAAGAACTTCAATATTCTTCCATATAACGATATGACATATTATTCTTTACAAGTTGGTTCGGCATTAGAAGTTACCTTGCTATCCTTTGCGCTTGCAGATAAAATTAATATCTATAGAAAAGAAAAAGAAGAGTCTCAATTAGAAGCATTGAGAGTTTCTCAAGAAAATGAAAAAATTATTCGTGAGCAGAATATTGTATTAGAAGTAAAAGTAGAAGAACGTACAAGCGAATTAAATAAATCGAATAAGGATTTAAATTTGGCTTTAACCGATTTGAAAAATGCTCAAACTCAATTGGTCGATGCGGAGAAAATGGCTTCACTTGGTCAGCTTACTGCTGGTATTGCACACGAAATAAATAACCCTATCAATTTTGTTAGTTCTAATATTAAGCCTTTACGTAGAGATATAGAAGATATACAAGCGCTCATAGCAAAATATGAAGAGCTAGTTGAGAAAAATCAATTAGATGTTCAATTCACAGAAGTTACTTCATTGAAAAAGGAGCTTGATTATGATTATCTAAAACATGAGATTGATGTATTACTAAAAGGAATGGCTGATGGTGCAGGTAGAACAGTTGAGATTGTAAAGGGCTTGAAGAGTTTCTCTAGATTAGATGAGTCGGATTTGAAATACGCCAATGTAAATGAGGGTATAGAATCGACATTGATTATTTTAAGTAGTACCTTTAGGGGTAAAGTTAATATTATAAAAGAACTTGGTTCGATTCCAGAAATCGAATGTTTTGCGGGCAAGTTGAATCAAGTGTTTATGAATATCATAAATAATGCAGCACAAGCTGTATTATCGGCACATGCAAACGATGATGATGGTAAGGTTATTATCAGAACGCAACAAAACGAAGGAAATATTAGTATACATATCATAGATAATGGCACAGGGATGAGTGAGGAAGTGCGAAGTAAAATTTTTGACCCATTTTTTACAACCAAAAAGGCAGGAGAAGGAACTGGCCTTGGTTTATCTATTGTGTATAGTATTATTGAATTACATAAAGGAACTATTGAAGTCGAGACGACCTTAGGAGTTGGCACCGAGTTTATAATTACTTTACCTCTCAATCAATAACATGAGTAAAGAAAAGATACGCGTCCTCTACATCGATGATGAGGCGAATAATTTACATGCGTTTAAAGCTCTATTTCGAAAGGATTATGAGATTTTTATTGCTGAATCTGCTGAGGAAGGAACTAAACTTTTAGCAGAGGAGCAAGTTCATGTAATCATCTGTGATCAGCGAATGCCAGGCATGACTGGTGTTGAATTTTTCGAATCGATTTTAGTGAAATACCCGCATCCTGTTAGGATTCTATTAACAGGTTATACAGATATTCAAGCTGTAGTTGAAGCGATTAACCGTGGTCAGATTTATCGATTTATAGATAAACCTTGGGATCAGCAAGTACTTGCTGTAGCAATACAAAATGCCTATGAAATTTATCACACTAAGTTTTTATTACGCGAGCAAAATTTGCAGTTGCAAAAAGCATATGATGAGTTAGATAAATTTGTGTATAGTGCTTCGCATGATTTACGTGCTCCCTTAGCTTCTATTTTAGGAATAATTAAAGTAGCTAAAACAGATGAAATAGCTAAGATGCCTGAATATGTAGACATGATTGATCATACTGTAAATCGTATGGATGCGTTCGTTCAAAATATTATTAAATATTACCGAAGTAATAGAGTTGATGTTGAAATTGCACATATTCGTTTTGAGAATATGATAAATGAGATTATCGACGAGTTAAGTCATCATACTGCAGATTTAAACATTCATTTTATAAAACAAATTTCGGAGCCTGTATTTATCCGATCTGATGAAAGTAGAATTCGAATCATTATCAATAATATATTATTAAACGCGATAAAATTCCATCAGGAAGATAGTTTACATAAAGAAATTAATATTCGAGTACAGACTGATCATGAAAAATCTATTATCGAAATAGAAGATAATGGAATTGGAATTGAATTAGAACAGCAAGATAAAATCTTTGATATGTTCTATCGTGGTGTGCATAAAAATGCTGGATCAGGAGTTGGTTTATATGTTGCTAAGGAAGCTTTAAAGAAATTGAATGGCGGCATCAACATTGAATCTACTCCCGGTGAAGGAAGTAAATTCATTGTTAATATTCCGAATTTATTATAGTAGTAAACCTGCGATAGTTGCAGATAAATACGATGCAAGTGTTCCGCAGATCAATGCTTTGAAACCTAATTTTGCTAAGTCGGCTCTTCTGTTTGGTGCTAATTCCCCAATACCACCAACTTGAATGGCAATAGAACTGAAGTTTGCAAAACCACATAAAGCGAAGCTTACAATAACGATTGATTTTTTAGAAAGCAATCCACCTGCAATCATAGGCGACAAGTTTGAGTAAGCTACAAATTCATTGATCACAAGTTTTGTCCCCATTAATGCTCCAACTGCATGTGTATCTTGAGAAGGAACTCCCATTGCCCAAGCAAAGATTGAGAATATAGATCCTAAAATTTCTTTTAAGCTTAAGTCTTTTAATGAAATGCCAACCATCGTTAAGTCTAAGCTAGTATTCCAATACAACCAGCGCCCTATCCAACCTAAACCAGCATCAACCATTGCGATTAAAGCAATGAATCCTAAAAGCATAGCGATAACGTTTAATGAAATTTTCATACCATCGCTAGCGCCATGAGAAATTGCATCCATTAAGTTTGCATGAACTTTTTTAATTTCGATTTTAACATTTCCTTTTGTTTCTGATTCTTCCGTTTCTGGGTAAACAATTTTAGAAATTACTAAAGCGCCAGGAGCCGCCATAATACTTGCTGCAATTAAATACTCGGCAGGTACACCCATCGAAATATAAACTGCCATTACACCACCTGCAATACAAGCCATACTACCAGCCATACTAGCTAATAATTCAGACATTGTCATTCCGCTGATATACGGCTTAATCATAATTTGCGCTTCAACTTGACCAACAAATGCACTTCCCACATTTGATAATGCCTCTGAACCACTAACACCCATTAACCAATGCACAGCTTTTGCAAAAATTGCAACTACTCTTTGCATCAACCCTATATGATATGCAATACTTACTAGTACAGATACGAATATGATTGTAGGAATAATTTTAAAGAAGAAAATGAATGTATTACTAACACCAAATAATGGTGCTAATAATTGAGAGTTTACTAATGGTCCGAAAACAAAGTCGGCACCTTTATTGGAGAAGTCGAGAATTTTTGTGATGAAATGCCCAATGTGTGCAAATATTGCTTGCCCTAAGGGAACCTTCAAAATAAATACTGCTAGTATAGCTTGTATTAATAAACCAACGAATACTAATCGGTAGTTAATTGCTTTTCTATTGTTCGATAAGGCAAATGCTAATCCAAGGATTAATGCAATACCTATAAAACCGAAGTAACGATCCATATTTTAAAATTTTCTTAAAAATAGTATTATTTTACATACCTACTAGTGAGTATGCTGAAATGATGTTCTAAGTGACCAGCAATAATATAAACTAAAGCTCTTACGCTAATCGGGTGAGTATTGGCCATACCAGTGTATTCCAGCTGTTCGGTTCTTAAACTTGAGATTAGTTGAAGGTTTGCAGCTCGTAAATGATGTAATTCTAATAATAACGTAGGCCATTCACGATCATCGAAGTTGGCATACTTCACATAATCATTTTCATCAAAACCTGGAAGCGGAGTAAAATCTTTTCTTGAAATTCTTAGTAATCGATACGCCATAACTCTTTCCGTGTCTATACAATGACCGACAACTTCCTTAATACTCCATTTCCCTTCATCATATCTATATTCCGTTTTTTCATCAGGAATTTTTGAGCAATAATCGATGAAACGAAGCATTTGCTTTTCTAAGAACGGGTAAACATCTCCATCAACCTTATCGATGTAAGATTGGTAGAAAGGAGCATATTCGGTTTGGGATGGTTTTTCTAATTTTAACATAATATCTAATATCTAATATCTAATATCTAAATTCTAATCTAGATAGTTATAGTGATTGTCCTTCGTTTTTCGTCCTTCGTCTTGAATCCTATGTCTAATATATACTAGTTACTAACTACTATTTACTATTTTAGATTTTAGAATTTAGGTTTTAGAATTTAAAATTTAGTATTTAAAAAGACATTTATTTTCCCTGTCGATTGAATAATCAACTGAATATTTTCTTCACTCAACTTAATCGACTGAGGTTTGATATTTTCAACTTTTCCTTTCAATTTCATCCCAGGAATTTTGGCATTGTTTAAAGATTCATCTGCTGTTTTTTGTGCTTTTTCAAGTTGGTCTTTTATAGGGAAATTCAATTTCTCTTCAATTTTTTTTCTCAAATTATTTTTCAATAACCATTCCGCAGTTCCAACTAAAGCATCCCTGCTTTTTATATCAAACTCAAAGTTTTTAATACTTACCATTTGAGTGGTATCGTTATAAACTGGAGTTCCTAGAGCATAGACGATACCTTTGAATTTCTTTTTAAAGATGCCATTTTTCAATACAGCATATACATCGAGCATCATTCCAATTTTATCGCCATTGTTAAAAAAATTGATATCATTCAAGGTGATTAGTTGCATTCCATCATCGAACAGCATTTCTTTTCCAACGAATTCTTTTTTTGCTACTTCGGTAGCGAAAGCATAAGGAACATTTACATTGAAATATAAATTAAAAGTACTGTCGGATCTTGTTTGTTGTTGAAGTTTTGGAAGCGGCCTTAATTCTACCGGCTCGGGTTTATAACCTGAAATAACCGAAATATCTGATCGAAAGCCTAAGTTGACATCAATTTTTTTACCATCACTTTTGATGTTCGACATAGAAATAAATTCTGGAACAATCTTTAAATATGTTTGGTAGCGTTCGCTAACGATGATAGGAGTTTGTAATTGATTCCAAAATTGTAGAGCCATAGGTTTCAACTTAATGTTTTTAGTAATTTCAGCATCAAGTTTTTTGTTGATATCCGAAATTTGGTTGTTAACTACAGTTTCAATAATACTCCCAATAGGAATTTTAATTGGTCCGAGTTCTAAGTATGGTTGTTCTCTCCATTGAAAACCAGCTTCCGATTTAGTGATGATATCCCAATCTTGGTTCAGGTTCAATTTTGTGTTTACGGTTACATCAAGTTTAAATGTAGCTTCTTTACTTTTGTCGATTCCAAAATCTTGGTCGAACATGCTGAAGAAATCTTTTTTTAATCTTCCTTTAACATAAACCTCTAGAGGCGCAATAATTGTGATTTTATCACCTTTTGCTGATAATTTAAAATCGTCAAGCTTCGTAACCTTTAGGATTAAATTATCATCATTATTATTCTCGAAAGAATTATCGTTGTATAAAATTCCCTTAAATTGATTATTGATGGCATCTTGCAGGTCATCTATTTCTAAGCTGATGGGCAAGTTTAAGGTTGATAAAGGTCGATTAACCTGGGCAGCAGCCACTTTTGAGGGCATAGGAGGGTTCGCCGTTTTTACTTTGCAAGCACTTAAATATATTAGAGTTAGGATAGAGAAAAGCCCTAAAATGGCATTATGACGCAAATTCTTCATGTTCAAATGTAACAAATTCTAAAATGCTCAAATTCAACAATTTTTTTTTGTATTTTTATTATTCTTTTGAAAACGTTAAACTAATGAATATAAATTTACTAATTAAGAAAGCCGCAGTATTTACTTTTGCATTTGCTACCTCAATGCAAGTATTTGCGCAAGAACAAGGTATAACGAAGTCTTCAGGCAAGGCCGATGCTAAAGTTTCTACAAACTTTATGACAGTGGCTATGATGGAGAATTATAACAAGCCTACACCTAAACCAATTCAGTTTATTGGAAACAAAAAAGCTCGTGTTATTCCTGAAATGGATATTAACACAGAAGGTAAAATTGTGAAAATGGATCCTTTTAAAGATGCTGTGAATGTTAATAAAACAGCATCAGGTATCGCTTCGCCAGCTCCAATTGTAAACTTTAATGCACTTAACGACAACAGCCAATTTATTCCGCCAGATGTAAATGGTGCAGTAGGTCCTAATCACATTATGACTACCTTAAATTCTCAAGTTAGAATTTCTGATAGAAGTGGTAATGTAATCAGTACTGTAGCTTTAAATAGTTTTTGGGCTCCACTAGGCGGTCTAACATCATGTTACGACCCAAAAGTTTTATACGACCCAACAGCAAACCGTTGGATTTTCGTTTCATCAGCAGAACCACAATTAAATACATCTTGTACTTTGCTAGGTGTTTCTCAGTCGAGCGACCCTACTCAAGGGTGGAATTTGTACAAAACAGATGTTGATGCAACCAATCAAAAATGGGTAGATTATCCAAGTTTAGGTTTCAATGATCGTTGGATTGTAGTTCAAATGAACTTATTCCCGATGACTGGTTTCTCAGCTTCTGCACATCAGATTTATGTTTGGGATAAAGCAGACGTTTACGCAAACGGAGCAGGTGTTTATACAAAATTTGATATCACTAACGAAGCAACAGCAATTGCTTGCCCTTCTATTCATTATGATAACTCAGTTTCTAAAATGTTCACATTCCGTGTAGCATCAGGTAATACGGGTGGTAAAGGAATTTTAGGGATGAGAACAATTTCAGGGCCTACTGCATCTCCAGTATTATCTACTGAAACAGTTATTCAGTCTACTTCAACTTGGGGAAGTTCTGGTGCTAATAACACTAACTTCGCACCTCAATTAGGAGTTTCTACTTTAATTGCAACTAACGATCATCGTATGCGTCATGTCGTAGTACGTGGTGGTAAAATATGGGCAGTGCATTCTGTCTTTTTGCCAGCAGCGAGTCCTACTAGAAGTGGTATTCAATATTGGGAATTCGACACAGTAGGTACTGTTTTACAACGTGGAAGGATTGAAGATCCTGCAGGACAGAAGTTCTATTCATTCCCAAGTATCGCAATCAATAATAAGAATGATGTATTACTAGGTTATGCTAGTTTCTCGAGAGATAAATATGCTTCAGGTTCTTATTCGTTTAGAAGAAGTACTGATGCAATAAATACATTTAGAGATGAATATATTTTCAAGTATGGTGAAAATACTTACAATAAAGACTTTGGTGGTACTCGTAACCGTTGGGGAGATTACACAAACACTGTTGTAGATCCAACGAATGATTCTACATTTTGGACTATTCAAGAATATGCAGGTTCTACTGTAAATACTTGGGCAACATGGTGGGCACAAGTAGATCCTGATGCGTTAGTGCCAGATTTCAAAGCCGACAATAATTATGTTTGTCCGGGTGAGTCAGTAACTTTTACAAATACATCGAATTTCACAGGAAACAATATACAATGGACTTTCGCAGGAGGTGTTCCTTCAACTTCTACTGATGCTAGTCCGGTTGTAACTTTCCCAACTGCTGGTAAATACAGAGTTACACTTGTTGTTGATGGAAAAACACAATTGAAAGATGGATATATTATGGTATTAACAGCTCCAGTTAGAGGTATCAATAAAAATACTGTTAAGCCATGTGAAGGTAATACAATTACACTTACTGCTTCTCAAGCTTCAGCTACTTACTTATGGAGTACAGGTGCAACCTCTAGATCAATATCTGTAACTACAACAGGAATTTACTATTGCGACATTACAGCACCAAACGGATTATGCAGTCGTCGTAGTGATTCAGTTAACATCACATTCGTACCGTATCCAACAGTTACATTAGATTCATTAAGTCCAATTAACCCAGCTGCACAACCACGTACACTTACAGGTGGTTTACCAGTAGGAGGAACTTACTCAGGAACTGGAGTTACAAATGGTGTGTTTGATCCAGCTGTTGCAGGTTTGGGAATACACACAATTACTTATAACTACATCACTCCAGAAGGTTGTGGAGGTTCTGCTTCAAGAAATATTGAAGTGACTAATTCAGTTGGTTTAAATTCGAATAATAATATTTCAGTGTTTACTGTAACACCAAACCCTTCAAAAGGTAATGTTAAATTAAATATTGTAGGAAATACAAATGAGAATTTAACACTTACTGTAATTGATCAATTAGGAAAAGTTGTTTGGACTGAAAAATATGAAGATCAAAGTAGATCTATTTCTAAAGATATTGATTTAAGTTTCCTTCCAAAAGGTGCTTACTTTATAAAAGCAAATTTTGGAGATTCTTCAGATATGAAGAAATTAATTATCGAATAATAATTAGTCAACACTATAAACGAAAAATGTGTAAGAGAAATCTTGCACATTTTTTTTCTAATATAATTTATATGAATCTATTTACGAAAAAACTAGTACTTGCATCAGCATTACTTGTGTCAGGCACACAGTTATTCTCGCAAGATCTTGGTGTAACCAAACAAACTGGAGTAGCCGACAAAAAAGTTGAATCCAACTTTATGAATGTCGCTTTGATGGAAACATACACAAAGCAAGCACCAAAGCCAATACAATTTATTGGTAACAGAAAGGCAAAAATAATTCCAGATATGGATTTAGATCCAACGATGGAAATTAGAAAAGATCCATTTGTGGCTAAGACTGGAACTTCAACAATGTCAACTATAGCGTCTGTAGCACCAGTAAGAAATTTCAACGCTTTAAATGATAATAGTACTTCGATTCCTCCTGATGTAAATGGAACTGTTGGTCCGAACCATACAATGGTTACCTTAAATACACAAGTTAGAATTCAAGATAAGAATGGTGTTAATCTTAGCACTGTTTCATTGAATTCTTTTTGGGCACCTATCGGAGGTTTAACAAGCACGTATGACCCTAAAATTTTATACGATCATGAGGCTAATCGTTGGATAATGGTTTCTTCAGCAGAGCCACAATCAAACAATTCTTGTACCTTATTAGCTGTTTCTAAAACGAGTGATCCAACACAAGGATGGAATTTATATAAAGTAGATGTTGATGCTACAAACCAACGTTGGGTAGATTTTCCAAGTGTTGGATTTAATGGAAAATGGATAGTAGTGCAAATGAATTTATTTGCAATGTCAGGTTTTTCTGCAACATCTCATCAAATTTATGTTTGGAACAAAGAAGATGTATATAATAATGGTGCTGGAAAGTTTACAAAATTTGAAGTAACGAATGAAGGTGTAGCGGTTGCTTGTCCTTCTATTCACTACGATAATTCTACTAGCAAAATGTTTTTGTTGAGAGCTTCAACTGGTAATTCTTCAGGTAAAGGTGCATTAACCATGAGAACATTATCTGGTCCAACTGATACCCCTGTAATGTCTAATCCAATTGGTATTCAAGCAAGCATCTCATGGGCAACTGGTGCTGGAACAAATGGAAATTTCAATCCACAATTAGGAACAACCAATTTAATTAATGCGGGTGATCATCGTATGCGTCAAGTAGTAGTTAGAGATGGAAGAATATGGGCTGCACACGCAATCTTTTTACCAACAATTGGAGCTCAAAGAAGTTCTATTCAATGGTGGGAGCTAGACACTTTAGGTAATATTATTCAACGAGCTTTAATCGACGATCCAATCAATGGAATGCATTTCAACTACCCTAGTATCGCTGTAAATAAAAAGAACGATGTGATTATAGGATATTCAAGTTTCTCAACAGGTCAATATGCATCAGCTGCTTATGCAATTAGAAGATCTAACGACCCTATTAATACATTCAGAGAAAATTATAATTATAAATATGGAGAGAATACTTACTTCAAAGATTTTGGAGCAGGTCGAAATCGTTGGGGAGATTATTCAAACACAGTAGTTGATCCTACAAACGATTCAACATTCTGGACAATTCAGGAATACGCAGGATCAAATGCGAACAGTTGGGCAACATGGTGGGCAGAAGTAGATCCTGATGCTCAAGTTCCAGATTTTAAAGCAGACAATAATTATATCTGCCCAGGAGAGCCTGTGAGTTTCACAAATACGTCAAACTTTACTGGTAGTAATATTCAATGGACATTTACAGGTGGTATACCAGCAACTTCTTCAGATGCTAACCCTACTGTAATTTTTCCGAATGCAGGTAAATTTAAA
>CAZYBY010000021.1:0-4903 GCA_964645385.1 uncultured Sphingobacterium sp. | reverse complement strand
ACTCAAATTATCGTTTTGAGAAATTTTTCGATATTCATATTGATAGTTATATCGCAATGCAGCGATGTCCGATAGTACTGCAGAACCAGTAGGATTGCTCCCTGCACCTTTACCAATAAACACTTGACTTTCTGAGAATGCGGATTCTAATACGACACCATTGTATTCATTTTTAACATTAAATAATTTGTGATCTTTAGATACGAATTGTGGCATGCAATACGCCGAAATTTTATCCCCTTCTTTGAAACATTTTGCAACGAGTTTTATTCGTAATGAATTTTTCTTTGCATACTCAATGTCGAAATCATTTAATCTACTGATACCGAAATTAAATACATCTACAGGGTCCACAAATAATCCGAAGGAATGTAAAAGGATAATGCATAATTTGAATTTCGAATCGAATCCTTCTATATCAGAAGTGGGATCTGTTTCTGCAAAACCTAAATCTTGTGCGTACTTCAATGCTTGATCGAAACTCCAATTCTCATCAAATATTTTTGATAAAATAAAATTGCTTGTTCCATTAAAAATCCCTTCCACTCCTTTCAATAAATCATTGTCGTAGTACTCTTCGAGATTGCGGATAATTGGAATACTAGCGCAACAGGAACCTTCGTATAAGAAAGATTGACGCTCGTTCGATTGTAAAGAAATCAATTCTTTCAGATTATTTGCAATCATTTTCTTATTCGCAGATACTACGGATTTACCTTTCTTCAAAGCTTCCTTTGTGATTTCATAAGCTGCTTCCGAATCATTGATTAATTCAACAATAATATCTATATCAGGATCATCCAATAATTCTGATTTTTGATCAGTAAAAAACGAAGAATCAATATTTCTTTCTTTCGTAATATCCTGAATACATATTTTTTTTATGTTGGCTTTAATGCCTTTGGTTTCGTGAAGTACATGGAATAAACCTTGTCCGACACATCCAAAACCAAAGACGCCTAGTGTTAATTCTTTTTTCATTCTTTTTTTGATTAGTGGGTAGTGAGTAATGGGTAGTGAGATAAAAAATCACCTAAATAATATTACTTACACCCTAGTGAAATTTGTATTATGTATTACTAATGGTTAATCGTTGATCCTTATTTTCTCAATACTCAATACTCGATACTCTAAACTCCTTTTAAGGTCTTCAATCAAATCCTCCACATTCTCTATCCCTACCGACAAACGAATTAAAGAATCTGAAATTCCAGCAGCTCTTCTTTTTTCGGCTGGTATAGATTTATGTGTCATTTCAGAAGGTAAGCAGGCTAGGCTTTTGGCACCTCCAAGGCTTTCTGCAAGTTTGAAATACTTAGATGTTTTTAACAACTCAATAGCTTCATCTTTTGAATCCGATTGTAAAGTAAAGCTCAATACACCTCCAAAATATTTTTGTTGTTTTTTTGCTACTTCATAATTTTTATGAGTAGCTAAGCCTGGATAAAAAACTTTATCCACTGCCGGATGAGAACTTAAAAACTGTGCAATTTTAAAAGCATTTTCAGAGTGTTTTGCATAGCGTAATTCTAAGGTTTCAATTCCTCTTATTACCAACCAGGAATCGAACGGGCCTAATATTCCTCCTGATGAATTTTGAATAAATTTCAATTGTTCAGCTAGAGCAATCGAATTCACAACAACTAATCCTGCAATTAAATCTGAATGCCCACCTAAATATTTTGTTGCACTATGAATAATGATGTCTGCACCTAATTTTATAGGGGTTTGGCTCGCTGGCGAGGCGAATGTATTATCAACTACGAGTAAGCAGTTATTTGCTTTTGAGATTTTCGAAATTTCTTCGATGTCAGCAATTTTAAGAGTTGGGTTAGTCGGACTTTCGAGCCAAATTAATTTAGTTTTATCTGTAATAGCATTAGCAACATTGATGGCATCACAAGCATCTACATAAGTCACTTTTATTCCAAACTTCTCATAAATATGTGTGAAAATTCGAAATGCACCACCGTAGATATCATCAACCGCAACAATTTCATCGCCCTGTTTTAAAAGTTTCAATACTGCATCAATAGCCGCTAGTCCACTAGCAAATGCAAAGCCTGCTTGGCCATATTCAAGTTTTGCAATCAAATCTTCCAGAACTTTTCTAGTTGGATTATTACTTCTAGCATAATCAAAACCTCTATGTACTCCTGGAGCAATTTGCTCGAAAGTTGAAGTCTGATAAATTGGTGTTGAAATAGATCCTGTTAATGGATCAACTGGAATACTGTTTAAAATTTCTGTTGTGTTTAACATTACTTTTTGTGTTTAAGGTTTTTTCATTTTTTTAATTTGAACACCTTATCTCAAAAAGTAGAACTAGCAAAAAAGCTAATATCGGATAGACTTTAAATGAAAAAAGTCTCCTCCGATAAGCGGAAGAGACTTTTAAATATGTTTATTTATCAGTACCGAGTCCGTCTTATCTATCTCTGTAAACAGAGTTGGATTTAGCACCTTTTACAACGCGAATTGTATAGGCTGCTAAGGTTTCACAGGGCCAATCCCTCCACCTTTCTTGATAAGTATGTTATAAAGAACGAGCTGCAAAAGTAGATAATAAAATGATACCTGCAAATTTTTTTGAAAATTTAGTTACCTTAGTCTAATGAGAAAATTTACTGTATTTCTTCTATTTATATCTAATTTCGCCTTTTCACAAAAGGTAGACTTTGCCACTGCTGAGAAAACTTTTCAAAGAACTTTCATCAAAATAATTGGACAAAATGAGTTCGGAATATTCATTTTAAAAAGCACGACTCCGTTCAATAATAAAATAGATCAATTAAGATTAAGAGATAATAAAGCCGAAATTTCTTTTGTTAATAATAGCTTAAGCACCATCTGGACATATAATCTAAGCGGTTTAAGCAGTGATATAGAAAT
The DNA here is from genome assembly GCA_964645385.1 of uncultured Sphingobacterium sp. Lineage (GTDB taxonomy): Bacteria > Bacteroidota > Bacteroidia > Sphingobacteriales > Sphingobacteriaceae > CAJBVG01. Next base: position 2,011 of record CAZYBY010000021.1, on the reverse strand, counting down.
TCAGGATGTAGGTTTGTTTAATGATAGCTTATATTTTTATTATGCATTAATAAACAAGGAAACGAATAAAAATGAATTATTCGCACAGAAAATAAATGCAAAAAATGGCAGTCCGGATACTAAACCTATTTTACTCGACGAAATTCAATTCGATAAAAAGAAAAACAGAGGAAACTTCTATATAAAGTCGAGTAAAAACGGTAAAGTCCTTGGCACTATGTATAAGCAAAGCGATTTGGATAATGAGAAATTAAATATCAGTATAAAAACTTTAGATAGTAATTTGCAGACTATTTGGTCGCACAAATATAAAACTGAATATTATGATGGTGTGCTATTCCTTAATGATTTCAAGGTTTCCAACGATTCAATAGTATATCTACTTACATCTTTAGATTTGGATAAGAAAATGTTGAGAGATAAAAAATATACTTTAAACATCTCTACACAGAAAAACGAAAAGCTTTTACAAGTACCTTTAACTTTGGAGAAGTTTTTTATCAATGATGTAAAAATGGAAATCGATTACATCAACAACCAAGTAGTTTTAGCAGGATTTTATTCTGAGTTAAATAGTTTTTCTTCAGCAGGAATCATATACGCCAATGTAAATACACATTCCTCAAATCCTCGCCCTAGAATTTACACAGAAAGTTTTAAAGCAAAGTTTCTAAACGAGTTTAATTCTGAAAGAACTGTAAATAGAGGGACAGAATTAATAAATTATTATATCGATAGAATTTTAGTTCGTACTGATGGAGGAATTGTGTTAGTTTCTGAATCGAACTATGTAACAGAATCTACAAATTACAATTCGTATTATCAGCTATACACTACATCATACACTTATCATTACGATAATGTGTTATTATTTTCTATCAATCCGAATGGCAAAATACATTGGGAGTCTATTGTTCGAAAAAATCAGGTTTCCGAAGATGATGCTGCATTTTATTCATCATATATCATCAGTTTAGATGCAGATCAGATTCATATTATCTATAATAAATATATCCGAAAAGCTACGGATATCATGAGTTGTACAATCTCAAACAAGGGAGAAACAAAAGAAAAAATCTTAATTAAGGAAAACGACAATATATTATTAATGCCAGCCGGAGGAAAACAAATTTCTGCGGATCAACTAGTTATTCCTTGTATTCAAAAAAATAAAACTAACTTTATGAGAATTACATTTTAAGCATGTTCGTTAGATTATTTAAAACTCAGAACCCTTTAAATTTAATTTTACTGCTCATCCTTGCCATTGGTATTAGATTGCCTTATCTTTTAGATAGCAATCCAATTCCTGTATTTCATTACAACGAACCCTTTAGCACATTTCTATTTGGGAAATATTCGTTCCTATGGGAAAATAAATTATTCAACGTATTAATAACAACATTTATATATTATGCTGTAGGATTATGGTTGAATAAAATTGTGAATGATTTCAGTTTGATATTTAAGAATACACATTTACCATCATTATTATTTGTAATCATAACAGGAATCTTCCCAACATTCTTTACAATGGATGCTGCAATTCTAATTATTTTTTTACAACTCTGGATTTTTATCCGATTATTCAAATTATACAAAGCGAATCAAGCTACTATTCTATCATTCGATTTAGGAGTAATTGTGTCCATTGCTTCATTATTTTATTTTCCAGCGATTGCATGGATTGTATTGGTATGGATAGCCTTATTAATTTTCAGACCATTTAATTGGAGAGAATGGACCTCTAGTATTTTAGGTGCAATTACTCCATATTTATTTGTAGCTTTTTTTTATTTCTGGGTAAACCGTTGGGACGATTTCATCATATTATGGCAGCCATTAAAAAACTATTGGCAGATTAATATATTTCCAAAAAACAGCGATTACTTACCATTAATTCCTATGGGGTTAATTCAAATTGTATCATTCAACAAACTCCGTGAAAACTTTTACAAAAATGTGTTGCAAGTGCGCAAAGCACAGCAATTGCTAATTTTTTCAATCATCA
>CAZYBY010000020.1:0-2141 GCA_964645385.1 uncultured Sphingobacterium sp. | reverse complement strand
ACATCCGAAGAAGAAGTTTATAATAATCCAAGCCGTGTACTTGCCATAAAACGTGCAAGTAATAAAGGTTGGGAATATGCAATGTCTCATATCGACGAAATGTGCGACTACATCCTAAGTATTCCGGGCGTTGTAGAGCGTGGCATAACCAAAGAAAACTTGATTTACGAAGCAATTAATATGCAACAACTAGTCAAATCAGACATTGTTGAATTTGGGCATATTAATAAATCGAGAATAAACAAAATGATTCGTTATTATGAAGATGAAGGCATCATTAAAAAGAATAGTAATTTTCAAAAATTCATTTTCGACGATCAAGTAAATCAACAAAAATACGAGCAATACTATTCATATTTCTGGTACCTGATGGGATTAATAGTACTCGTCATTTTCATTGTATTTTTATGGAACAGACAGCTTCGTAAAAAAGTTCAAATGCATATTCAATTAGTACAAAGTGAATATGAGAATAGAATAAAAGCTGAAAAAATCGCTAAAGACAGTGAAGAGCGTTTAGAACTTGCTCTATCAGCTGCCCGCTTAGGAATTTGGGATTCTAATTTAATTACTGGCCAAGTTTATAGAAACAATATTTGGTCGGAAATGCTTGGTTATTCTCCATTTGAAATAGAGCCAACTTATGATGGTTGGAGAAAATTAGTACACCCTGAAGACTATGAAATTATTGATAGTTCCATCAATGCTCACCACGATGGAATTACGCAGTACAATAATTATGAGCATAGATTATTTACCAAAAATGGTGATTGGAAATGGATATTATCTTTAAGTAAAATTGTATCGTACGACGAGCATGGTAAAGCGAAACGATTGATAGGTATACATATAGATATTGATGATATCAAACATAAAGAAATTCAATTAAAAGCTTTAAGTGAAGAACTCGCACATTCTAATCGAGAATTAGAAAAATTTGCATACATCACTTCTCATAATTTACGTGCACCAGTAGTAAACATTGTTAGTTTATTGGAATTACTAGATGCTTCTAATTTTGGAAATGAGCAAAACGGAGTGATTATTTCTAAAGTTCAACAATCTGTATTACGACTAGAAAACACGCTAAACGATTTGATAGAAGTAGTAACAGCTAAAAAATTAGTTCATGCTCAGAAACAAGCAATATCTATTCAAACCGTCTGCAAGCAAGTACTAGCAAATTTAGAAAGTCAGCTCGTGAAAGTGGATGGAGAAGTTATTTTGAATTTCGATACTGCTGATGAAATTCTATATGTGAAAAATGTATTGGAAAGTGTATTCCAAAATCTTATTACCAATTCTATAAAATATAGGAATCCCGATAAAAAATTAAAAATTGAAATTAGCACACATCACGACACAGAATATACCTATATTTATGTGCGCGATAATGGGATAGGTTTCGATTCAGATATTATGGGTCAGAAAATATTTAAATTATACGAAAGATTGCATTACAATATAGAAGGCAAAGGACTAGGTTTATATTTAATTAAAACTCAAATCGAGTCATTAAACGGAAAAATTGAAGTGTATAGTAAACCTCTAGAAGGCGCATTATTTACGGTCTCCATTAAAAAGAGTAATACCAATGAACAAATTAAATAGCATATTGCTAATTGACGACGATCAAATAAACAATTTCATTGTTGTTAGTAAACTAAAGTCAATAGCTTTAGTAGAAAACATACATTGTGTGGAGAATGGCAATGAAGCTTTAGCCTTCATAAAAAATTGCATCGCTAATGACCAGCAAAATATTCCTCAATTAGTTTTTTTGGATATTAATATGCCTGTTATGGATGGGTGGGAATTTTTGAGCGAATTCGAAAAATTAGATCCGGCTTACCTTCCAAAAATGCATATTTATATGGTATCTTCTTCAGTTTATAACGATGATATCGAACGCTCAAAGCAATACCCGAGTGTGAAAGTATTTATCTCGAAACCATTGGTAAAAGAAAAGATAGAAGAGATTATTCGAGAACGAATGAAGATTTCTTAATTCGAATTCCAGATTCGAAATTTTCAAATTCTACAATTCCATTTTTATGATCATGGTACATTAAACATTTCCACGATTCTGCTATAGCTTGCCTACCATACTTTTCTCGCAATTCCATCGCTAATCGTCCGTC
>CAZYBY010000019.1:0-11685 GCA_964645385.1 uncultured Sphingobacterium sp. | reverse complement strand
TAAGAGTGAGTATGATAAAGCTCAAACGCAGTTAAATAGAATTCAAGAAGTTTATAATATTTATCATTTAAAATCGAATGCGATTTACGAAGTACTTGCTCCTATCTCAGGATTCATTATTCAGAAAAATATAAATCAGGATATGCAATTACGCTCAGATAAAACTGATAATATCTTCGACATAGCTGATATTAATGATGTTTGGGCTATTGCAAATGTTAATGAAAGTGATATTAACGAAGTAAAACTTGGTCAGGGTGCCGAAGTAAAAACGATTTCTTATCCTGATAAAATTTTCAATGGTAATGTAGATAAGATATTCAACATTATAGATCCTGAAACCAGGGCTATGAAAGTTAGAATTAAATTAAGCAACAAAGATTATTTATTAAAACCAGATATGAGAGCCTCTATTGTGATTAATAGTAATGAAACTGCAAGAATGCTGTGCATCCCTGACGAAGCCTTAATATTCGATAAAAGCAGAGCTTATGTTATGGTTTTTAAAGATCGATATAGTATAGAAACCAGGCAGGTAGAGGTTTTCAGAGAGGTGGGTAATAAAGCCTTTATCGCTTCAGGTTTAAAAGAAGGCGAAAAAGTGATTACCAAAAATCAATTACTTATTTATGATGCTTTAAACGACTAACCCTATGAACAAATTCATAAAAAATATAATTGCATTCTCTTTAAAAAATAGAGTATTCACTTTTATTTGGATTTCTATTTTGGTAATTGCAGGATTCATTAGTTTCCGAAATATGCCTATTGAAGCATTCCCAGATGTAACCAATACTCAGATTATTATCGTTACGGAATGGAACGGCAGAAGCGCCGAAGAGATAGAACGATTCGTAACAACTCCAATTGAAATTGCGATGAATTCTGTGCAGAAAAAAACGAGTGTGCGAAGTATTACCATGTTCGGACTTTCTGTTATCAAAATAATTTTTGATGATGATGTTGAAGATTTTTTCGCTCGTCAGCAAGTAAATAATCAACTACGAAATGTATCCTTACCAAATGGTGTGGAACCTGATGTACAACCGCCGTATGGGCCCACTGGTGAGGTGTTTCGATATACTTTACAGAGTAAAGATCGAGATTCAAAAGATTTGCTTACACTTCAAAATTGGGTAATAGACAGGCAATTAAGATCAGTTCCAGGTGTTGCAGATTTGGTAGCCTTCGGAGGTCAAGAAAAAACTTATGAAATTAGTGTTGATCCAAATCGTTTATCGAAATACGACATTACACCTTTAGATGTGTTTGATGCAGTAAGTAAAAGTAACTTGAACGTTGGTGGAGATGTGATTGAGAAAAATGGGCAAGCCTATGTTGTGCGAGGCATTGGTTTGCTTACCTCTATGCAAGATATCGAGAATATTATTATTAAGGATGATAATGGAAACCCTGTGCTCGTAAAGAATATTGCTGATGTAAAAGAGAGTGCATTGCCTAGGGTTGGACAAGTGGGATTAGATAAGAATGATGATGCAGTTGAAGGAATAGTGGTGATGAGAAAAGGTGAAAATCCGAAAGAAGTTCTAGCAAGAGTGAAAGCGAAAATTGATGAACTAAACACTAGAATTTTACCTTCGGATGTAAAAATGGTGACCTTCTACGATCGTGATAATCTAATGAATTTCACGACGCATACCGTAATGCATAATTTGATTGAAGGAATTGTATTGGTAACGGTAATTGTGTTTTTATTCATGGCAGATTGGCGAACAACCCTTACTGTTTCCATCATCATTCCTCTATCCTTACTATTTGCATTTCTATGTTTAAAATTGAAAGGCATGAGTGCAAATTTACTTTCATTAGGTGCGGTGGACTTTGGTATTATTATCGATGGAGCGGTGGTAATGGTTGAAGGATTATTTGTAGCACTAGATCATAAGGCTCATCAAATTGGCATGGATAAATTTAACAAACTCGCCAAGGGAAGTTTGATTAAGAAAACGGGGACAGAAATGGGTAAGGCTATTTTCTTTTCTAAATTAATTATCATAACAGCATTATTGCCAATTTTCTCTTTCCAAAAAGTAGAAGGTAAAATGTTCTCACCATTAGCATATACCTTAGGATTTGCATTACTTGGAGCATTAATATTTACACTTACTTTGGTACCTGTTCTATCTCATATTTTATTAAATAAAAATGTAAGAGAAAAACATAATCCATTTGTAAATTTCTGGAATAACATTGTATTGAAGGGATTCAATTATACATTCAGACATAAAAAAATAAGCTTAATTGTAGCCTTCGGAATATTGATAACTACTCTTGCATCTACAACATTATTAGGAACTGAGTTCTTACCTCAATTGAATGAAGGAGCTTTATGGGTAGAGGCAAAATTACCAATGAGTACGAGTTTAACAGAAACTGTAAAAATGGTTAGCACTCTTCGTAAAGAGTTGAACACTTTTCCAGAAGTAAATGGTGTATTATCTCAAACTGGTAGAAGTAATGATGGTACAGACCCTAGCGGATTCTATTACGTACAAATGCAAGTGAATTTAAAACCAAAGGAAGAGTGGAAACGCAAAATCAGTATGGATGATTTAGTGGAAGAGATGGATGGGAAGCTGAAGAAATATCAAGGAATCGTATATAATTATTCCCAACCGATTATCGATAACGTTGCAGAATCTGTAGCGGGTATTAATGCCTCGAATGCAGTAAAAATATATGGCGATGATTTAGACAAACTCGATCAATTAGCTAATCAAGTAATTACTCAAATACAAGATGTACCAGGAATTAAGGATGTAGGAATTTTGAGGAACATAGGTCAGCCAGAAATCAGCGTAGTGCTCGACAAGGAGAAAATGGCAGCGTATGGTGTAACAATTGCCGACGCACAAGCTGTTCTGGAAATGGCATTTGGTGGAAAAACAGCAACGGAGAAATATGAAGGTGAACGTAAGTTTGATATTCGTATTCGATACAACAAAGACTATCGAAAAGACGAAACCGATATTGCTAACATTAAAGTTCCTACCATTTCAAACATTAAAATTCCTTTAAAAGAAATCTGTAGTATTAAAAAGATTACTGGACCTGCATTTATTTACAGAGATAATACCAAACGATTTATTGGAGTGAAATTTTCAGTGCGTGAAAGAGATTTGGGGAGTACGATTACTGAAGCCCAACAAAAAGTATTAAAAAACGTTAAACTTCCTAATGGTTATAGTATTGGCTGGACAGGTGAATTCGAAAATCAAGTGCGTGCAAGTAATCGATTAGGACAAGTTGTTCCAATCAGTTTAGTTGCCATCTTCTTGTTATTATTCATGATGTTTGGAAACCTAAAAGACTCGGCATTGGTTTTAGCAAACGTACCATTTGCTTTAATTGGTGGTATTTTAGCACTACACGTTACAGGTATGAATTTCGGAATTTCTGCAGGTGTAGGTTTTATCGCTTTGTTTGGTATTTGTATTCAGAATGGTGTAATCTTAATTACAGAGTTTCATAAGAATATAAAGGCGGAAATGGGCCTAGATACCTCCATCCTTGAAGCGGTGAAGGTTCGTACTCGACCAGTAGTAATGACGGCTCTAATGGCTTCTATAGGCTTACTGCCAGCTGCAACATCTACAGGTATAGGATCCGAGTCGCAAAAACCATTAGCTATTGTTATTATCGGAGGATTAATCACAGCAACAATCTTAACGCTTTTAGTTTTTCCAATTATCTTCTGGATCTTTAACAGAACAAAGCACGAGGAGATTAATTGATTCGGAAATTCGGACCTGTTAATATGTTAATAAAAACTTGACATCTTCCTGACTTGCAGTTAATTAATTATGGCTTATTTTTATAAACCGTAATCATATGAGCTGGAAAAAATTCAGTGGGGAAAACCTTCCCGTCGACTTAGTAGCGGAAGTTGAGCGCACAATTGAGCGTGAGACAGAAGCTGGGAACAAGTTAAAAGTGTGCATCGGCACCGACTCTCAAGTTAAAGGAGCCATGATTGATTTTGCAACAGTAATCGTTTTTTTGCGTGAGCAAAAAGGTGGATTTATGTACATTAATCAAGAGCGAATTCAGAAAAAAATGGGAATTAAGGAACGCATGTTAAATGAAGTGCAACGCTCTATAGAGACTGCATATCAGTTATGCGATTTACTTGATTTGTACGATGTAGATTTGGAAGTACATGCTGATATAAACACAAACCCAAACTTTAAATCTAACCAAGCTTTGCACGAAGCAATGGGTTATATTTTAAGTATGGGTTTTGTGTTTAAAGCGAAACCTGAAGCTTTCGCGAGTTCATATTGCGCGAACAAAATGGTTCACTAGAATTTCTTAGTGATTCCGATTTTACCGCCGGAGAATGCATTACCGCCTCCGAATTCTAAATTCATTGCTGTGCTTGAGTTGAAGAAGTATCTTCCTCCTACTTGGGCGCCCAAACCTAGTCCGCTGTTACCATTACCTGGGTACCCGCTTGGTGAAGACCAATTGTAAAATCCAATGTTTAATCCAGCGTAAACATCCCACTCCCCATCTAAATCTAACATTTCATTAAAATGGTAATTCCCATTTGCCGAAAGCCCTAGAATACTGCTTCTATATCGTGTGCCAAAAACTTTTTCGTTGTAAGAACGAAAAGATAGCTCACCACCAACGGTAATGTTTTGTTTGAATCCATGATCAAATCCAACATATACTGGAAGTCCCCAGCCAGATAATCCAAATCCAACATTTAATTGATTTCTACCAGGCTCTAAATTGCCTTGTGCGAATGTTACTGTTGTTGCAACTGTAAGAAACGCGAGAATAAGTAATTTTTTCATAGGGGCTAATATTTAATTATACTACAATATTAAAACAACTCTTTTATTTTTTCAGCTCTAAATGAAAATATTTTTTCTATTTCAGATGAAATTAATATTGAATTCATCATTCTACCCAATATTCCAAAAGGAATAGCATAATCAACAATATCAATCATTTCAACACCGCCAGCCACTACTTTGAAATGATGTTGATGATGCCACATGGCATATGGACCAAAACGTTGCTCATCTACAAAATATTGTTTGTCGATTACATGTGTAATTTCTGTACACCAATCCATTTTAATACCCAATAGAGGACTAACCTTATAGGTAATCAACATACCCGGATACATTTTCTCATCATTAAATTCGGATGTTATGATGAATCCCATGTGCGGAGGGGTAATTTTCGCTAAATTTTTAGGCGATGAAAAAAAATCCCAAGCTTCATCAATGCTAATGGGCAAAAACGTTTTGTATTTCTTTGTGTTAACTTTCATGGTAGGGTAACAGAATTGTTAGTGTATTGTTTTTTCTCATTATACATTACCCACTACCCTTAAAGAATTTTCTTTATCAACCTAAAATACCTAAACGGTGGATATTTAAAAGGCATATCTATCCAAGTTGGGGTTGATATTACTGCTCGTCGGTTGCTATAAGCCAAGAAGCTTTCTTTACCATGATATTTTCCTAATCCACTATTCCCTACTCCACCAAATGGTAAATTATGATTTGCGATATGCATCAAAGTATCGTTTATGCAAGCACCGCCAGAGCTAGTATTTGCTATTACTTCTTTAGCTTTCTCATTTGTTCCGAAATAATAAAAAGCTAAAGGCTTTTCATTTTTATTGATGTATTCAAAAGTTTCATCAATATTATTGAAACTCAGCAATGGTAATATCGGACCAAAAATTTCATCTTGCATAATTTGATCATCCAATGAAACATTGTCAATTATAGTTGGCTCTATGAATTTATCTTCTGCATTAAATTTACCTCCTATTCTGATATTTGCATTTTCTAAATATTTCAGGAGACGATCGAAAGCAGAACGATTAACAATTCTAGGGAAATAATTATTTTTCTGAACATCATTACCATATAATTCTTCAATTGCATTTTTCATTTCCACAATTAAACTTTCTTTCACAGATTCGTGAACAAAAACATAATCGGGAGCAATGCAAGTTTGACCAGCATTGATGCTTTTACCCCAAATAATTCTTTTTGCTGAAACGCTTAAATTTGCATCTTTATCAACTATACAAGGGCTCTTACCACCAAGCTCTAAAATAACGGGGGTAAGGTTTTTAGCAGCAGCACTCATTACCACTTTCCCTAAAGCCGGACTACCGGTAAAAAAGATAATATCAACTTTTTGATTGAACAAATTGGTATTTACTTCACGATCTCCTTGTACTATACTGATGTAATTTTCGTCGAATGTTTGTTTAATAATTTTATCTAAAACATTTGCAACTGCAGGAGTATATGGCGATGGTTTTACTATGGCACAACATCCTGATGATATTGCTCCTACTAATGGATTAATGACTAATTGAAATGGATAATTCCAAGGTGAAACAATTAATGCTAAACCTAAAGGCTCATAAATCAATTTGCTAGAAGATGGCAATAAATGCATGGGAGTTGAAACGCGTTGAGGTTTTGCCCATGATTTTATGTTCTTAAGATGAAAATCAATTTCAGAGAGAACAATACTAATTTCTGTAAGGTAAGCTTCTTCATAAGATTTCTTTAAATCGTCGTGTAAAGCTTTCGCTATCTCATTTTCAAACTGAAGAATACTTCTTTTTAATTTTTGAAGTTGATTAATTCTGAAATGAACATCTTTAGTATGTTGTTCGGAAAAGTATTGCTTGTGATTTTTTACAAGTGATTCAATTTTGGGTAATGAAGTATTTTCCATCTTAAGCTATAAATTCTAAATATAGTAAAAGTAATGCTGCCAAACTCATAATGACTAAGGCTATACTACCCAACACATTAGCACTTCTGTTGTTTACAAATTCACCCATAATTTTTTTATTATTCGATATATGAAGAATAATTGCTATTAAAACTGGTGCAGTAACTCCATATAAAATTGCAGTATAAATTAATGCTTTAATTGGCGAAATACCTACATAATTCAAGGATAATCCTAGCAATAAAGAAACAGCTATAATTACATAAAAGCCTCTTGCTTCATGGAATTTTTTATCTAAGCCTTGCTCCCAGCCAAATGTTTCGGTGAAGATGTACGATAGAGATCCACTAAGAACAGGAATAGCGATTAAACCAGTGCCAATAACTCCTACTGCAAATAATACATAAGCCATATTACCTGCTAAGGGTTTTAGAGCCATCGCTGCTTGCTCAACAGTATCTATTTGAGTTACGCCTCCTTTAAACAATACCGTGCCTGTAGTTAAAATAATGAAATACATTATTAAACCTGAGAAAGTCATACCGAAATCTACATCCTGTTTCATTTCGTGAATAATTTTTTTATTCACCATCAAATGCTTTTTCTTATGTTTCATTTCTTCAACTTCTACAGAAGCTTGCCAAAAAAATAAATAAGGTGAGATTGTAGTTCCTAAAATTCCAACAAGAATAGCGATGAAATCTTTATCGAATTTGAACGTTGGGACGAAAGTAGATTTTAGTATTTCAGCATAATCTTGTTTGTATAAAAAAGGGACAACAAAATATACCAACATTACAATGCATAAATATTTTAGGATGGAAGCGATTTTTACATAAGGCAAATAAATAATCAAGCCTAATAACATTATTGTAAAAAACACACTGAAAAAAGTAGCATCAATACTCGGAAAAAGTAAATTACCTACAGCACCCATACCAGCAATATCAGCACCAATATTCATAATAATAGCAGGAAAGCTAAACAAGAGCATCAGATATAGAACGGGTTTTGGATAATGTTTTTTAAGCGTACCCGTTAAACCTTGAGAAGTAACTAAGCCAATGCGTGCACACATTTGCTGAATTGCCGCCATCAATGGAAAAGCTAATATGGAAGTCCATAAGGTAGATAGACCATACGCTGCACCAGCCTGAGAATATGTTGCGATGCCTGAAGGATCATCGTCGCTTGCTCCAGTAACTAAACCCGGACCAAGGATTTTCCAAAAACGCTTGAGTTTATTAGATAATTTAGCTTTCATTTTGAAATATTTGTGAAGGTAATTTACCAAAAATTTTCTGCACTGGAACGGAATGCAGGCAATTCACTTTTGAGTATCGGGTATCGGGTATCGGGTATCGAGATACCCCTGTCCCTTTTTAGGAACAAAGCCCTCGGAAAAGCCAGAAGTGTATAATGTTATAAATTATTGAATTAAACTAGAAAAAAAAGTTGAGTTAATTGTTCGGTATGAGGATTCGAAATCGTGAAGCAGAGAATTGAAATATGAAAATAGTGGTGAACATCACGATTCAGCGGAGCGAAGCGAATCCCTCCAGTTCCAGCGGAACGAAGCGAAGTTTACCCTTTCAGTTCCAGGTTATCACTACTAACACTACCCTATAAAGCTTGCCAGCTAAGCGAATGCAGTTGAGGGGGAGAATGAGATAATTTGGACAATCCCGATAGCCATCGGGACTAACGACGAACGACTAACGACTAACGACTAAGGCCCCCTGCTTTATCCCTCTCTCCACAAATACTCTATCAATCTGTTGCTGCATTACCGCTTTTTTCATTCCCCAATTTGGTGCGATGAGCATGTCTTGATCAGATAAACCGAATAAGCGTTGAATAACTACATCCTCTCGGAGTAGTGGAATAAACTTACATAAGAAATCGGTGTATTCTTCTAAACTGAATAGTTTAAATGGATTTCGTTTATACATTACTCCCATAATCGATCCTTCTACAATATGAAGGTGATGGAGCTTTACGTATTTTATTTGCTTATGCTTATTAATAACTTCAGCATACTTCAACATCATCTCTTCTGTTTCCCAAGGGAACCCGAATATGGTGTGTACACAGGCTTCTACGGGCGAATCCTTAAATAAGTCTAATGCATTTTCTAAATCTTCGTGTGTACATCCGCGATTTATTTTTGCTAAAGTTTCATTATATATCGATTCCATTCCCATTTCAATATCTACATCGAAACGGTCGGTATAACTTTCTAATAATTTTACTTTTTCGGCATCAATACAATCCGGACGAGTACCAATTGATAATCCAACAATGTCTTCTGTGTAATATGACAAGGCTTCGTCGTACATCGCTTTTAAATAGTGTGTAGGCGCATAAGTATTGGTATTGGGCTGAAAATACACAATGATTTTATCTGCCTTATAACTCTCTTTTGCTTGCTTTACTCCTATTTCCATTTGCTCTGCAATTGTAGGTTGCTTTCGTGCTGTTTCTGGAGTAAAAGAATCCACATTGCAATAGGTACATCCTCCATATCCCTTCGATCCATCTCTATTCGGACAAGTAAATCCTCCGTCTACAATTACTTTATAGATACGTTGACCTTTATACTTTTCTCGAAGATGTTCACTATAGGAATTGTAGCCGCGCATGTTGAATTATGAATGATGAATTGTGAATTATGAATTGTGAATTATAAAATTATGAATTAATGAATTATGAATTATGAATTCTAAATAACAAATTCTAAATAAGGCTTTTTAAGTATTTCTTTGTTTTTAGAATTTATATTATTAGAATTTATTTTATTAGAATTTAGAATTTTATTTTTTTAGGTTAAATACTTCTCTATACGTTAAAAACAAGCTGTTCGAAAACTCGAAACTTGGGTTGTCTAAATCCCAATAAGGTTCTAGTCGTGCACTGATGCTGAAGTTTTTCGATATTTCGTAATTCGAAATTAATCTCACAAATAACAAGTTTCTATTTTTCTGATAAAATCCTGGATTATTTATTTGATCACTTACCGAACGATACAATGGTGCTCCGTGTACAGCATAGAAATTATTAGCATTCCAATAAGTAGTACTTAATGATGTATGCCCAAATTTCCAACCTATATTTGCCATAATACCTGTTCCATTTTTTGTAGGATAACTTTTAGAAAATGAAAAATCGTTAAATGTCATTAATTGCGTTTCCGCAAAAATGTAATGATTTTTTTTGCTGTTGTAATGATATTTGAAATCTACTCCAATAGCTGTGTTTAATAGGGTTTGAAGTGGTCTGTCTGGTGTATCTATTTGCCCTCCTTTATGATACACTAAAAATGAAAATGGAATATTAATTTCCCAAGTATCCGAATTCACACATTTCCAATCTGTATGAAAACCTCCAGAAATTTCTTCTTGTACTGGAGAGATTTTATAAATCATATTCTCCCAATTTATCCACGCATCAAAACGAAAATTAGTATCGGTGTAAATAAACTGATTACCAAATTCTAAATGATTGGTAATAATTCTATCGTAATTATAAATGGGTTCAGGTAATCGGTGAGATACATTCCCATTTAATTGTCCTGCGATAATTTGCCATTTACCAGGGTGGTAATTTATTCTAAAAGTACTTTGATTATCATATAATCCACTCGCTCCATAATCTTTCCTCAAAAACAATCCACCTTCTAAACTTAATTCTTTATTCGGATTGAACACAAGCGTAGGCTGAAGTATCGTTCCAAAATAAGTTAGTCCATCTGCAAATTGATTGAAATACTCATAATTCCTCATGAAATTATGATTGTATACCCTTAAATTCCATTTTGATTCATTAGTAGTGAAATTATTCTCCTGCAAAGAATTATCAACTTGCGATTTAACTTGAAATGAAAACAGAAATAAGAAAATGGCAATAAAGCTTAGGGATTTCATATTTCAAAAGTATTCATTTTATTTAATTTGGACAATTTCTAGGACTATGGACTAAGGACTATGGACCAACGACTAAGTCCAATTAGTATCTAAACTCCCTTACCGTATCAATCGCGAACTTCACATTATCAAATGGAATGTCGGGCATAATACCATGACCAAGATTGAAAATAAAGCCTTCAGTGCCGCGCATACGTTCGAATAACTTGTGGATTCTCTCTTTAATTACTTTTTTATCAGCATATAATACAAAAGGATCTAAATTACCTTGAACGGCAATACCTTTTGGTAGTTTATTTTTCATATCCAATAAATCGGCGTTCCAATCGATAGAGATAACATCAGGTTTTGCTTCAGCCATTAATGGGGCAAAAACTGAACTACCTTTGCAGAAAGAAATAATAGGAATACCAGTTCTATTTAATTTAGATATGATTTGTGCATTATAACGATGCGAAAATTCATTGTAATCGTCCCACGAAAGCGCTAATGCCCAAGAGTCGAATAATTGCAATGCATTTACACCTGCTGCTATTTGCATGTTTAAATACATCACGGTTACATCAGCAATTTTCTGTAGAAGTTTATGTGCTAATGCAGGTTGGTTATGAATAAATAATTTCGTTTTCTTAAAATCTTTTGAAGATCCTCCTTCAATTAAATAACTCATCACGGTAAATGGAGCACCAGCAAAACCTATTAATGGTTTGGTCCCATTTAAACGTTGTTGAATAACTTTTATAGCATCAGCTACATACTTTAAACGATCTTCCGTACCATCAACTAATAATGCATCAATGTCGGCCTCGTTTTTTACAGGATTTGCAAATAATGGACCAACACCAGCTTCAAAACTTAATTGACCGCCCATCGCTTCTGCAGTAACTAAAATATCAGACAATAAAATCGCAGCATCAACATCCAATAAATCTATTGGCAACATGGTTACATCTGCTGCAATCTCTGGAGTCTTGCACATTTCTAAAAAAGAATATTTGTTTTTAATATCCCAATATTC
>CAZYBY010000018.1:0-4155 GCA_964645385.1 uncultured Sphingobacterium sp. | reverse complement strand
CATAGTTATTCCAGGTGTGATCAACAAATTGCACCTTGTTATTTAATAAATTTTTAGCACCTAGCATAGACTTGATAATGACCATGCCTTGCTCTTTTGCTACCATCACTTTTTTACCTATTAAATCTGAAGGTTTTTGTATGTTTTTATCTTTTAAACTGATAATAACATAGGGAGAGTGTTGAAAAATGGATGAAACTAAAACGATAGGTTTCCCTTCAGCTTTAAATTCTATCAACTCGGAAGATGATACCCCATAGGAGTTATTGTTATTTAAAACATAGTCGATAGGAGGTTCTTTCGCACTGCCTTCGATAAGCTCAATGTCTAAACCCTCTTCTTTATAATATCCTTTTATTTGAGCTGCATAAAATCCGGCGAATTGAAATTGGTGTAACCATTTCAACTTAATTTTCACAGGATCTTTTGGGAAATCTACCTCATTTGCACTACTCCAATTGGGCATTAACACGGCCAATACAATAAAAAATATATATATATTTCGTAGCATAAGATGAGCGATAAAGGTAATAATTTATTCTTTAAGGCATAAAAAAAAGGCCAAGACTATTAATCTTGACCTTTTATTATTTATTGTAGGTAAAATTATTTCGAAGAAGCCATAGCTACTAAGTTTACTTTCATTTCGAATTCATCGTCGATAGCTTTATCTCCAATACCTTCGATAAATGATTTCGAACCGTATTTGATATCAAATTTAGTACGATCTACACGGATAGTTGCGATAGCTACTAAAATGTTATCTTTTTTGCTAATTGAAGCAGGGAATGTAATCTCTTTAGTAATTCCTTTGATTGTTAATTTACCAGTGATGTTAGTACCATCAGCTTTGTTGCTAACTTTAGTGATTTCGAAGCTAGTTTTAGGGTTTTTCTCTACACTGAAGAAATCGTCTGATCTTAAGTGACCTACTAATTTATCTTTCCACTCACCTTGTAAATCTAATACATCGATAGTATTCATATCAATTAAGAATTTACCACCAGTAACTTTGTCACCAGAAACAGTTAATGTACCATTTTCTAATGCAATTTTACCATTGTGTTGGCCAGTAACTTTTTTAGCTAACCATGTTACAGAACTTTTGCTAGCATCTACAGTAAAAGTTTCAGATTTTTTTGGTGCACCTGCGAATAATGAACCAGAGATGGCAATTGCCAACATGCTTAATGCGATTTTTTTCATATACGTTATTTGTTTAATGATTATATGTTTAAACATACAATATTAATCATTGTTTAAACATTTAACAAATAAAGTTTTAAATCACTGATTATCAGTGACTAATTTTTCAATTCTTTGTCAGCTACAATAAATACATCGATGGTAAAATTGTCGTCGATTGCATCTTCGATTTTACCTTCAAGCTCTTTTTCTCCAAGATCGCCCCCAGACGTGTAGCGAATATCGTATAACCTTCTGTTGACGATAATATTCTTTGCAGTGCCTTCGAAGTGTCCGTAGTTAAATGAACCCGTCATCGTAAATCGAATAGGTTGACGTTTAGCCTTTATAGTTAGAAAACCAATAGCTTCGAAAGTATCGTCTGATTTTTGAACTGTTCTTGTAATTTCTAGAATAGAATTAGGATATCTTGCTACATCAAAAAAACTTTCTGTGTTTAAAATCGTAACGGCTTTCATGTTTACAATACCTGGTGGGATAGATCTAATTATTATCGCCGTCATATCCATATTGATAACCGTTGATTTTACTCTGTTATTTTCTTCAATAATCACCCCATCTTTAATTTTAAGGTCGCCACTATTCGCACCACGACTAGTTTTGATGTTCCAAGAAATTTTCGAATTTTTTAGGTCGACAATATATGTACTACCAGCTAAAGAAATACTAGGCTCAGCAATTTTAGATTTAGAAGGTGCTGCAGCTGTTAAGAAAGTAAAACTTAATAACGCAGTTGCTAATAAAAGGTAATTTATTCTTTTCATAATCTTATATAAATACAAAAGGCAAACGTAAAAGTTTGCCTTTCAAATATACTAAAAAAATAATTTTAAGCTTCTTGTTCTGTATAGCTCTCTATTGGAGGACATGCACAAACAAGGGTTCTATCGCCGTAAGTGTCGTTTACACGAGCAACTGAAGGCCAGAATTTGTTATTCTTAACCCAAGATAATGGGAAAGCTGCTTTCTGACGAGTATAAGAATGGCTCCATTCGTTAGCAGTAATTACTGCTGAAGTATGTGGTGCATTTTTCAATACGTTATCTGTTTTATCAGCATTACCATTTTCAACTTCTTTAATTTCATTGCGAATGGCAATCATTGCATCGCAGAAGCGATCAAGTTCAGCTTTAGGCTCACTTTCTGTAGGCTCTATCATCACAGTACCAGCAACTGGGAATGAAACGGTAGGAGCGTGGAAACCATAGTCCATTAATCGTTTCGCGATATCAGTTACTTCGATACCATAGTTTTTAAACATTCTGCAATCTAAAATCATTTCGTGTGCACAACGTCCGTTGGCACCTGAATACAATACTTGGTATTCATTTTCTAAACGAGCTTTAATATAGTTAGCATTTAAGATTGCATATTTAGTAGCATTTGTTAATCCTTCACCACCCATCATTGCGATATATGCATGAGAAATTAATAAGATACTTGCTGAACCCCAAGGAGCAGCAGAAACAGCTGGGATAGCTTTTTCTCCACCTGTTTTTACTACTGCGTGTCCTGGTAAGAATGGTGCTAAATGTTTAGCAACACCGATAGGGCCCATACCTGGACCACCACCACCGTGAGGAATACAGAATGTTTTATGTAAGTTCAAATGGCAAACATCGGCCCCAATAGTAGCAGGGCTAGTTAATCCAACTTGACCATTCCTGTTCGCACCATCCATATAAACTTACCCACCATTCTCGTGAATAAGTGCGCAAATTTCCATGATAGATTCTTCGAATACTCCGTGAGTAGAAGGGTAAGTAACCATTAATGCCGCAAGATCATCTTTATGCTTAATTGCATGAGCTCTCAAGTCTTCAACATCAATATTTCCTTTTTCATCACATTTTGTAACAACAATTTTGAAACCTGCCATTGCAGCACTTGCAGGGTTAGTACCGTGTGCCGATGAAGGAATTAAAACTACATTACGATGACCTTCTCCTTTATCTTTTAAATATTCTCTGATAACCATTAAGCCTGCGTATTCGCCTTGAGCACCAGCATTTGGTTGTAAACTCATGGCATCGAAACCTGTGATTTCGCATAATGCTTTCTCCAACTCATCAAAAATTTGCATATATCCACCTACTTGATCTGATGGTGCAAATGGATGTAATTTTCCAAACTCAGCCCAAGTTACAGGTACCATTTCAGTTGTTGCATTTAACTTCATGGTGCAAGATCCTAAAGCAATCATCGAATGGCATAATGATAAATCTTTTGCCTCTAAACCTTTAATGTAACGTAACATTTCGTGTTCAGAATGATGAGAGTTGAATATTGGATGAGTTAATATTTCGGATTGACGAATGTTTTCATTACCTAATGAGTGTTGCACATTAGAGAATGAGATTTCGTCGTGTGATTTAGCTACAATACGTGCGAAGATGTGCACGATTTCTTTAATATCTTCTAAGCTAGTTGTTTCATCGATCGAGATGTAAACATTTTCTCCTTCGTAGCGGAAATTCATTTCGTGATCGATCGCATCTTTATGAATTGAAGTAAGATGACTACCTGCATGAATTTCAATTGTATCGAAGAAATTAGTATTGTTTACTTTATAACCTAAACTTCTTAATGAATTTGCTAAACTAACGGTTAATCCATGAATTTTACCTGCAATTTTTTGCAAGCCTTTTGGTCCATGGTATATAGCATACATCGATGCCATAATCGCTAATAAAGCTTGAGCAGTACAGATGTTTGAAGTTGCTTTATCTCTACGAATATGTTGCTCGCGAGTTTGTAAAGCCATACGTAATGCTTGTCCGTTTTGAGCATCGATAGTTACACCGATAATTCTTCCTGGCATAGAACGTTTGTATTCTTCTTTTGTGGCGAAGAATGCTGCGTGTGGACCACCATATCCCATCGGGATACCAAAACGTTGTGATGAACCTACTACAATATCAGCTCCAAACTCTGAAGGTGGAGCTAATA
>CAZYBY010000017.1:0-1629 GCA_964645385.1 uncultured Sphingobacterium sp. | reverse complement strand
AGTGCTCAAGTTACTATCGTAAATACTCAAAACAATGCTGAAGTATTTAGCACATTTACAGACGCGAGTGGTTTCTATAGATTCACAGGTTTACAAGGCGGAATTAAGTACAACATAAGTGTAACTCGTAAAGGATATTTTGCTAAGGAGCAAGGTGTAAGTACAGTAGGTTCAACTTGTGTTACTACTAAAGAAAGAGATTACGATTACTTAAGAGATTTCCCTCTGGAGCCAATTATTTTAGGTAAAGCAATTAAGATTGAAAATATTTATTTCGACTTAAATAAATACAATATCCGCCCGGATGCTGCTATTGAGCTTAATAAAATAGTGAAATTGTTAAATGAAAATCCAGACATCATTATTGAGTTAAGTTCTCATACAGATGCGCGTGGTTCTGATGCTTCTAATATGACTTTATCTGATAATCGTGCGAAATCATCTGCAGCTTATATTATCGCTAATGGAATTTCAGCTGAGAGAATTACTGGCAAAGGTTATGGAGAGTCTAAATTAGTTAATCGTTGTGCAAACGGCGTTAAATGTTCTGAGAAAGAACATCAGCAAAACAGACGTACAGAATTCCAAGTTATCGGATTCTTGAGTGATAAGAAATAAACTAAACCAAACAGTAATAAATGAGAAAAGCCCGAGCAATCGGGCTTTTTTGTTTTAATAAGTTTCTTAAACAAAAAAAGCCTTACATTTCTGTAAGGCTTGAGGTAGCGGGAACAGGACTCGAACCTATGACCTTCGGGTTATGAGCCCGACGAGCTACCAACTGCTCCATCCCGCACTGTTATATCCGATTAAATCCAGAACTCTCCGTTTTTAATTGGTTTGCAAAGATATAATTCGTTTCTTTGCAATCCAAATTATTTTCAATATTATGAGTCATAAGGCTGGTTTTGTGTCAATTATAGGTAAGCCTAATGCAGGTAAGTCTACTTTATTGAACGCTTTGTTAGGAGAGAAGCTCTCAATTATCACTCCGAAAGCGCAAACAACTCGCCATAGAATACTCGGAATTTTAAATGAAGATGATTATCAAGTGGTGTTTTCCGACACTCCTGGTATCATTAAACCCATGTACGGTCTGCATGAATCCATGATGAATGCTGTATATGGCTCTTTAACCGATGCCGACTTGGTTTTAT
The DNA here is from genome assembly GCA_964645385.1 of uncultured Sphingobacterium sp. GTDB lineage: Bacteria > Bacteroidota > Bacteroidia > Sphingobacteriales > Sphingobacteriaceae > CAJBVG01. The sequence continues at coordinate 472 of CAZYBY010000017.1, read as the reverse complement.
TAGTTACCGATATTCACGAAAAACACGATGAAGAAGAAGTGCTAAAGTCTTTAGAACATTGTTTATCTCCTGTTGTGGTGGTTATTAATAAAGTTGATCAAGCCAAACAAGAGGAAATTTTGGAGAAAATTGAGTTTTGGAAAAAGACGCTAAACCCTGTTGCAATTTTTGCTGCTTCTGCTTTGCATGATTTCCAAGTGAAGGATATTTTCCAATTCATCCTTCAGTCGATGCCTGAGCATCCTGCTTATTATCCAAAAGACGATACATACACAGACAGAACTGAGCGTTTTATCGTTTCCGAGATGATTCGTGAGAAAATCTTATTGAACTATCAAAAGGAAATACCTTACAGTACGGAAGTGATTGTGACTTCTTTTATTGATGAACCTAATATTGTTAAAATTCAGGCTGAAATTATTGTAGAGAGAGAGTCTCAAAAAGCGATAATTTTAGGCCACCATGGTGAATC
>CAZYBY010000016.1:0-2811 GCA_964645385.1 uncultured Sphingobacterium sp. | reverse complement strand
GCATTACTTCTAACACGGCACGTTTAAACTCTGGGAGTTCATCTAAAAATAACACACCATTATGTGCTAATGAAATTTCACCCGGTTGCGGAAATGTTCCTCCACCAACTAATGCAACATCAGAGATGGTGTGATGTGGCGCGCGAAATGGTCGAGTTGAAACTAATGCATCACTTGCTTTTAATTTTCCTGCAACCGAATGCAATTTCGTAGTTTCTAAAGCTTCATTTAAACTTAATGGAGGCAGTATCGTAGCTAAGCGTTTAGCAAGCATTGTTTTCCCTGCGCCTGGTGGACCTATTAAAATTAAATTATGACCTCCAGCCGCTGCTATTTCCATCGCTCGCTTAATATTCTCTTGCCCTTTCACATCTGAAAAATCAGTGTCGAAATCTTCCAACTTCGAAAAGAAATCATCTCTGGTATTCAACTGATACGGCGCAAAAACTTTTTCCCCTTTTAAAAAATCTACGACCTCCGAAATGTTTTCCATGCCATAAACTTTCAGACCACCAACAATAGCGGCTTCACGAACATTTTTCATAGGTAATATGAATCCTTCGAATCCTCTTCGCTTCGCTTCTATAGCAATAGGTAAGGCTCCTCTAATCGCTTTCAAACTTCCGTCCAATGAAAGTTCACCCATGATTAAATATGTAGATAATTTATCCGTTGGAATTTGTTCACTCGCAGCTAAAATTCCCATTGCAATGGTGAGGTCATAAGCAGATCCTTCCTTCCTGATATCCGCCGGCGCCATGTTTACCACTATCTTCATCCTCGGCATACTCAACCCAACATGCTTTAATGCCGACTCTATCCGCAGATTACTTTCTTTTATCGCACTGTCTGGTAAACCTACTAAATGATAATCTACACCCGTTACAATGTTTACTTCTACCGTGATGAGAATTGCGTTCACTCCGTGTACTGCACTTCCATAAGTCTTTACTAGCATGTTGTAAAACTATGTGCAGTAATAGTTTTTTACAACCGCACATATGCAGGTTTTTATATGCTGGATGATAAATGCAGCATCAGAATATTAAATGATTATTCGCCGAGCAAATTCTTAATTTCATCCATCACTTCTTCCGATTCAGGAATAATTTGCAATGAATCTGCTACTACGTAATTCCTAGCAATTCCCCTTAATACAACAGAGTTGAAAATGTTAAGCGTGTCGTTCGCAGGAACTTTTCCTCTTTTCACCATCAAGCCTCCAATAAATCTGAAGTAATTATGCATGTATGGTTTCAAGGTGCCGTCTGGCATAAATGAATATTTGAATTTCTTTGGCTTAGGAACAATGCTCGCTAAAAATATACTCTCTCCTAAATTTAATTGCGATGGTAATTTATTAAAATAAAATCTTGATGCTTCTCCAATGCCATATACATTCGGCGCCCACTCGATTATGTTTAAATATACTTCATACATTCTTTGTTTAGAACTCAATCGATTATTCTCAATCAACCAAACAATAATCATCTCTTCTAATTTTCGAGCTACCGTTTTATTTCTACTCAAGAAAATATTTTTTACCAATTGCATGGAAATGGTACTACCACCTCGCTTAAATCTTTTCGCTACATAATTCGTTGCAATCGATTGCCTAAACGCTTCTTCATAAAATCCTCTATGACTAAAAAACAATGGATCTTCAGTAGTTAACAATGCATTCTTAATGTAATCAGAAATTTCAGCATAAGGTGTGTAATTCGGATTCGCGGTGCTCACTAAAATCGGTCGCATCGGCTGACCGTATTCGTATGGAACATAGGTAAAATCCCCATTGATTCTTTGAAGATTTGTTTCTCCAAATCCAAGAATTCCGAAATCTTTTTTCTTCAACTCCGAATCGAATTTACATTTCCAAGGCGATTTAGAATCTAATTCGAAATTCAAATGATAAGCTAAACTTCCTTTCACTTTAATTCCTTCTAATGATGAAAATAATCCTTGCGGGAATGAATTAAAAAATGCTTGTGCATCTAACTCTTCTGTATCGAATTTTAATTCATAAATCTTAGATGGTGCAATTGTGTATTTAATAAATGGTCTGGCTTTTATTTGACCTAAATATGCAATTGATGTGCTATCTATTGAAATAGATTTTTCGCCAATAAACATATTACAATCGATCGATGCATTCGGGATGATAACATCTTTTTGAGAAACTTTAGGATGATTAACTAACAAATTTTTCATCGCCCAGTTTCCAAAAATTCTTAATTCTCCAGAAGTATATTGAATATCATCCATACGTGTAGATACCGTATCGAAACTTAACTTCAATCCGATTTTCTGTTCTAAATAGGGTAATTCTACTTTTTTATTTTCAGCAAAAAAACGAACATTTAATTTTTTATCTGAAGGATAAATATCTCCTTCCATATGCCATACAGATTCGTTGTTGTTCAACACTAAACGAGATCGTAATTGATGATCATCAATATTAATATTTTCAGCATTTATAGTAAACTTCAAATCATTATCAATAACCTTTAAACGATAATTAATAATCGACATGTTATTGGGAACTTTATATAAAAGTTCGTTAATCAAATTATCCGCAATATCTGCGAGGTCTAATCCCGACTGATCTTTCTTCACAGTATCTTCAGGATTTTTTTTCTTCAACAAGAAATCGAAATTTCGTTCCCCATTTTTATTGACGATATTCAATACAGCATTCGAAGTAATCAACTCATCAATTTTTATATGCCCTAAGAAAAGAGGAAAAATGGCAACGCTAACTTTAAAATGTTCGATACGAATTAGAGTATCTCTATTCTCAGGCACTGCACT
>CAZYBY010000015.1:0-2276 GCA_964645385.1 uncultured Sphingobacterium sp. | reverse complement strand
TGAAGAATATCAAGGATACGGCATTACCACAAAGTCTTGTTCATCCTTAATTGATTTTTGTTTTAATGATGTTTTATTAAATCGACTTGAAATTAAATGCGCTACAGAGAATTATAAAAGTCAGGGTATACCCGAACGTTTAAACTTTACCTTAGAAGGTATATTACGTGAAGCTGAACTTTTAAATGGTAAATTCATCGACTTAAACATATATTCTTTATTAAAAAATTCTAAATAAAAAATTTTGGAAATCATAATTAAATCTACTCCTGCATATCAAATAATTGGTATGAAAAGAGAAATATCATTCGCAGAGAATACTACAAGTGAAATATGGCAAAACTTTATGCCAAGACGTAATGAAATTTCTAATAAAATAAATTCTGATTTATTTTCAATAAGTATTTATCCTGAAGGTTTTTTTCGAGCATTTGACATTCATAATAAATTTGAAAAATGCGCTGGAATAGCTGTAAAATCAACAGAATCTATACCAGAAGGAATGCAATTAATTCCAATTGAAGAAGGAATGTATGCAACTTTTATTTATAAAGGTTTAGCTGAGAATTATCCAAAAGTGTTTCAAAATATTTTACAACACTGGATTCCTGAAAATGGATACCAAATCGATAACAGACCATTTTTCGAAATAATAGGAGAAAAATACAAAAGAAATTCTGAGGATTCAGAAGAAGAAATTTGGATCCCTATTCGAGTAGTGAGTAATGAGTAGTGGTTATATTTTCCTATTGAATAATTTCTCAATACTCACTACCCAATACTCTTTACTACTATTTAACTTTCAAAGTCAAACTCACATTATTACTTATTCCATCTCTGTTTGTAACAGTAAAAATGTATTTACTAGTTTGTCCAATAACATGGCTCATTGTATCTGAATAATCATAGTTATAATCATCACCTTCAGAACCAGATAAATCTTTACTAAAAATGGTTACAGATGATGCTCCATCAATAGATCTTGAAATATTAAATTTCTTCAATACATCTTTATCTTCTGTTTTAGAAGCGTTTATTCCGATTGTAAAAGCTGAACCGGAGGTTAAACTATCGTCGGCACTTTTGTAGTTTGTACCAGTTTTAAAGCTGATTTTTGGAAGTTTTCCTTCATCATCTTCACATGATACAATTGAAATTGCGAATACAGCAATAAATAATAGGTTAATGATTCTTTTTGACATGGTGTTTTTATTTTATTATTATACTTAATGTTATGTTTCGTCCGGGATTATTCAATCCAAAATATTTAAATCGAGATAAATGATCGTAATAGGCTTTGTTTAATATGTTATTACAGCCTAAACTAATATTCAATACGTTTTTCGAAATAGTTTTTTTCATAGATATTCCAGCATTCCATAAGGAATATTCTGGTGTCTTTAATTCATATTTTGCTACTTTATTTTGTGAGAAATAATGCTCTACATCTGTAAAAATATACCAAGATGTATTCCTATTCGATTTGAATTGATATAATAAATTCGGTTTTAATTTTGAAGCAGGTATGTAAGGTGTAAATTCATTATCTTTTGTATAACTAGTCATGCTTGAGTAATCTATTCGAAATGTTAAATCTTCAGTAATATCATTCTCTACACTACTTTCGAAGCCTAACTGTGTAGCATCTTGTTGTAAGTATCTATACACTGGAAAACCAAGCCATTCCTCGGTTGTAGGCGCTAAATAAATATAATTTAAGAAATAATTGTAAAATGGACTAATCGCAAACTCCCAATCGTTTACACTGTAATTAAGATACAAATTTGCTGATAGCATTTGTTCATTTTTCATTAATGGATTTCCAATCTCATACGTAAAAATTCCCTCGTGAAGTCCATTCGATGAGAGTTCAGCTAAATTCGCTACTCTTACACCTGTCGATAAATTTAATTTTAGGTTGAAATCGTTATTCGGCAAATAAGTAAAACCTGAATTTAAATTGTAATAAGGAGATAATTTAGAGAATGGTTGAATAATATTATCCGGACCATTTAAACCTACTGTAAAGTAGGTATTTACTGTTTTCAACCCAATGCCAAATCCATTTTCCAAAATAAATTTCCTAGATATATTTGTTTCTAAAAATGCAGAAACATTTGTTTCAAACATCTTTGCATTTGGAACTATTTTTCTAGCACCATAATTTTTATTGATCTCGAAACAATTCAGATTCGATAAAATTATTTTATATAGATTACTAATGGAATAGCTATATTTTGTTAATGATTGAAAGGCTAACAGATGCATATTTAAAC
>CAZYBY010000014.1:0-1547 GCA_964645385.1 uncultured Sphingobacterium sp. | reverse complement strand
TCTTCAAAAAATAATATATCTAATGAATCAGATGGAGGAGATCCTAAAAATTTATTAACAACGCTACTTACACAATAAACCCCAAAATTAGAACAACTTCTAAAAACATTCCAATTTAGATATTCAAAAACGGAATTATTTTTAATTAAAAGATAATCTTTAGCACCTGTACCTCTAGATCCATCTACAACAGACCCACTAGCTAGTATTAATGTTGAATTATTTTCAGCTGAGGAAAGTCCGTCCCCTTCATCTCCATCTGTTAATATATATGAAGTAAAAAATAAAAGCTTTGATCCACCAGAAGCAATTGTTCTCTCATGATAATTAAAACACCTATCAAATGAAATATTGCTACCAATTAATTCAATATTAGCTTTAACATTTGTGTCAAAATTTAATAAAGAAAATGAAGAATCAACAGACGAGCTTATTTGAATGCTTTTAAAAATATCTATCGTCGTTTCTAAATTTAAAATTTCTACAGAATTGCTCGTAGTTGGAATAGTAACTGATGGGGTAGATCTAGCTATGTAAACTACATTTCCAACATTTCTATAAATCCAACCATATTCATCATCTACTGATCCACCAACAAATCGAATCAATCTTCCTTGAAGTTCATCATCAGAAAATACAGATCCAGATAGTTGGAGAACTGTTCCTTCTGCTAAAGTTGAAACAATAACGCTAGAAATAGATCTTGTTTCATCTATACTTGTTGTTCCTTGTATCTTAACTCTATTTAATCCAACTATTTCTGGAGGAAATGCATAATTACCTCCATCTACATTTATTGTGTGAATACCAAAAGTACTAGTATTTTGAGGAATGTCTTGTAAAGCTCTTTGAATCGTTAAATAGGGTCTAAGCTCTGTTCCATCATTTGTTTCATCGTTTCCAGAAAAAGAAACATATCTAGTTAAAGCCGCTGTTAATCCATATATTATTTCTTCTTCTGTATCAAACAACTTTCTATAACTAGTCCCAATAAAATCAGTAAGAGCTGAGCTATTATCTATAGCATCAGCTATCTCTTTAGCATGCTTTCTACTTGCAACAGCTATTTCAAGATAATCTCGATTTTCTTTAGATAACATTTTAACCTCAAAACTATTATAAATTATAAATTTGTATATTTTTTACATCTTGATCATTTTGTAAAAAAATTAGAACCGTTAGAATAAATAGTAACGCTTTGATTTAATGATGAAAGAACAAAATTAGAAGCACCATCAATTGTTTCAGATCCTTCGGTTTCAATAGTTATGGTATTAGCAGCCGATCCAGATTGATTCTTTATTACAACTTCTTTACCTGCAACTAATGCTAACCTACTTAATAATGTAACAACTCTTGGTGATGAAACACTAGTTATTCCAACATAATAATCATTTAAATCAACATTAGTATTGGTAGCAGATGCTCTATAATTTTTAACGTCATACGAACTTGGAGATGGAGTTCCACCTGTAATTCTAGTTCCATCAAAAGCTAATGCACTATTTGTTGATCCATTAGTTGCAGAAACAGCATTTTGAATTGTA
>CAZYBY010000013.1:0-6880 GCA_964645385.1 uncultured Sphingobacterium sp. | reverse complement strand
TTGTTCGTCGGAGCGTCCTCGCTCCGACTATTAATGTTTCTTGTCGAAGCGAGGACGCTTCGACGAACAGTGCTTCGATTAACAGTGCTTCGATTAACACTATCAATATTAATGTTTCGACAATAGCGAAACAATCTCTCTCTCAACGGCAACACCTTTATTTTTTGCATAAAAACCATGAAGCTGAACATGGAATTCTTCTTTAGAAATGGTGTCTTTGTTTGCTTGCCAATTTCTGGTAATCAGCATTGCTTCTTCAGGGCGAGGTCCCCAAGTAAATAACTCACTGTCTTGTTCGTCATATGCAATTAATTTAGGTACAGAACGAGTTCCATTCGTTAAATATCTATCCATCCACTCAGGGTGTTCATCGCGAAACATTATTTTTAGTTCAATTTTACCAAGACTTGCATCAGCAATTTTTGCAATAATTGGTAAGTTTTGAGCAGAATCACCACACCATGTTTCTGTAATTACATACCATTTCTGTTTACCACTTAGAGAGTTAAGTTTATTTTGAGTTTCTTCACTTACTTGAAACGTTTTATTCCATCGTTCCATTCTTTTATAATTTAATTGTGTGTAATCCTTTTGTTCATCAGTTTGATCCAATCCAGAAGTTTCGTGCTTAGAGGCCAATTCAGCTGTAAGTGCAAAGAAATTAGAATAATATAACATTTCGTTCATAAGTCTTATTTAAATAACTAAACAAAAGTATCTTAAATAAATTAGATAAAAAGTGATTAAAATCACTAAATATTAGGCAAGTGGTACATTAATTGTTAATTTCACGGCAACAACAACAACACAACAACAACAATTCATGTTTGCCAAATATTTTATTTTCGAGAATCCGAAAGGAATCGACTATGATATATTCCGTAAAAGATGTTTGCAACATAATAGAGAAACGAGCACTGCAGTTGCTATTGCAAGCTTAACCTTATTTATTGTTTTGCATTCTATTTGGTATTATTTCGAACTCTCAAGAGATCTACCACAAGGAAAATATTTTAGTTTTAATTTAAGAGTATTATCAATTTTATCTTTAATTGTAATAGGGTATAATTATTCAGTTAAAACCAAAAAGATTGCTGAAAATGAGTTTGTTACTCAATTTTTCATCATATTATTATCCATTGCAATTCTCAGCATGAGTAGTATTAACTCTTTTGTTATTAGTTTAAATCCAAAAAATAATCTTACCCCAATATTAATTGGTGCTATTGCTACTAGTGCATTGTTTAGATTTAATGTTAGAGAATCTATACTTGTATATATTTTAGGTTTACTGGTATTCTCCTCATTATTTTTAATTTGGTCGGAATCTCAATTAAAGTTTGCATTAAACTTCTCAGTAGTTTTCAATATTTACTTATTAGCATTTATCATCAATAGGACTATACTTAGTAATGCATATAGGCAATTCCAACAATTGAGAATTATCGAGTCTATTAATTTCACACTTAAAAATACTATCAAACAAAAAGATGATGTATTAGAAATTGTTGCACACGATTTACGCGGCCCGATTTCAAATATTAGCGAGTTAGCTTTACTTATAGAAGACTCTGGAAATAATAAATCTGAAATAGATAATTTATTACCCTTAATTAAACAAAGTTGTGTAAATGCAGATGAAGTTATTAACGATTTGCTATCTATTGCAAGAATTAAAAACATCGACTCTCCTATTGAAACTGTGTGTATTAACGATGTTCTAATAGCAATTTATTCAAATATTCAAAGTGCAAATCCTAATCGTACAATTCAATTTCAAGAATACCATAAAAAATTATACTCTAAATTATATACAGATAAATTCAAACGGATAATGTTGAATTTGCTTAGTAATTCTCTGAAATTCACTCCAGAAGATAAGGGTATTAGAATTATTTTTTACGAACAAAACAACAAGAATATAATTGAAATACAAGATCAAGGAATTGGAATTGATAAAGAGAATGTCGATCTACTCTTTAAGAAATACAGTAAAGCAAGTAAGATTGGAATTAAAGGAGAAGAAAGTGTAGGCCTTGGATTATATATTGTTAAAGAACTTTCTAGCCTAATGAATGGTGAAATTGAATACTTGGAAAACCCAATCGGAGGAAGTATATTCAGATTGAGTTTCCCAAATAATTCATATTAGCAGCTGAGCTCAACGGTCCACGAACGAAGTGTAGCGCTGATGAGGAGCCTACAATTAGTTAACCAGAACTGTTTCTCTATAAGTACTTTTGTTAGTGCTAATTAATACTATGTACTTACCTGCTGATAAACTTGTAATATCTATAGCGTTTGCTGATTTAGCAATTAACACTAATTGTCCTTTTAAATTATATACTTCTACTTTTTGAACCTTATCAATTCCTTTGTTTTGAATATAAAGCACGTTTGATGTTGGATTAGGGTAAACACGTACTAATTTATTTTGATTGAATTGAATTCCCACAATGTTTGGTATAAATACAAAACCACCTAATGAACTAGTACCAGCTAATGTTGTAATTTCTACGTTTCCATTAGCACATGAGTCTACTACTGCACGTAAAATACTTGAACTAATTCTTGTATAAGATTTTGCTGGAACACCACCAATACTTACAGATAACACATTATCGAAATTACCACCATTAATAATAATGGTATCATTGATATGAGCTGAAGTTGGTATAAACGATGCAATATTTGGAGCAACTAACATTGTAAATCCAGATACTGTTGAAGAACCGATTGAATTTGTAACTACTACGTCTCCAGAAGTTGAACTTGCTGAAACTACAGCAGTAATAACAGAATCAGATACAACTGTGAATGAACTTGCATTAGCACCACCTATACTTACGCCTGATGCATTATTAAAGTTTGTACCTTTCAATGTTAGTGTAGCACCTGCTAATGCGCTTGTCGGACTAAATGAAACTAAAGAAGGAGCAACTGTTATTGCAACTGCCTCTTTAATTAACAATGTACTTTTCTTTGTTGCTTTGTCTGTTACTGCAAAAGCTCCGTAAAAAGTAACATCACCTGTTCCTGCAGCAGGCGCTATCCATTGGAAAGTCCATGTAGCTGAAGAACCTGTTTTAGGAGTAGTATGTGTTAAATATTTACCTCCACCTAATAATTTGGTGCCTGTACCTGCAATCATTGTTCCTAATAGATTTCCAGATAAGTCTTGAGGTGAAACTTCTAGTCCTTTATTTCCAGAACCAGTAGTAGTAACTGTAATTGTGTATGTAGTACCAGGGGTATATCCATTTGATGGCACGTTCGATGATATGATGCCGGCTACAACTGTTGGAGTTCCAGTATGACATCCTGAAGATTGACAAGTTGCTCCCCCATCACCTGGAGAACCTGTTTTACCTGCAGGAGCACCCGTAGGATTTGAAATAGCAGTGTTTAAGGCACTGATTGATATTGATAGCACGGCTAATGCTAGCAAAGAATAAATTGCTTTTTTCATTTTAATATTAAAAGTTTTTTTGATTTTGGGTCCGCCAAGATAGTTAATTTGAACAACTTGTACAATTTGGACAATTTGGACAATTAGCTAAGAACGAAGGACTATGGACCAACGACTATGGACCCACGACTATGGACCAACGACTATGGACTATCTAGATACACCTAGTCCGAATAGTGCGAAATCATACTTCACAGGATCTTTTTCATCGAATGTTTTTAAAGTATGGGTTAATTCAAGGGCTGTTTTCCAATTTATTTTTTCCTCAATTAGTAATCCAAACTCTCTTGCTGTATTGGCAACATGCACATCTATAGGGCAGATTAATTCAGATGGTTTTATGGAATTCCATAATCCAAAATCCACTCCATTATTATCCTTCCTTACCATCCAACGCAAAAACATATTGATGCGTTTACAAGTTGCATTATTTTCTGGACTACTAATGTGTTTTTTGGTTCTGTTCGGATAATCCTCTAAACTGAAAAAATAATTCTTAAAGGCTATTAATCTTTGTCCCAAATCCATTGTTCCATATCCTTTTTCTAAATCAAATGCATCTTCTAGAGAATTATACTTACTATAATGCATTTTTAAAAAACTGATAAAATACAATGCATCAGTATCATTGAATGTTCTGTGCTTAAATCCTAGAAATGCTTTTAAGTCTTGTTCTTTATGATGAAGTATGAACTGATAAGGATCATTATCCATTAGTGATAAAAATTCTTTGCTTTTATTAATAATGGTAACACGCTGACCCCAAGCAAAAATAGCAGCTATAAAAGCTGCTATCTCTATGTCTTGTTTTTTTGAATATATATGTGGAATTAAAATAGGATCATTCTCTATAAAATCAATCCTGTTGTACTTATGTACTAAAGATTCTAAGAGGTCTTTTAATTCTTCATTATTCATTAGTAGTTAGTCCTTAGTCGTTGGTCCTTAGTCGTTGGCTAATAGTTCAAATTGACTAATTATTTGCAAGTGCTTGTTCAATGTCTGCTAATAAGTCCTCTACATCTTCTACCCCAACGCTTAAGCGTAATAGGCCATCAATCACACCTGCTTTTTCTCTTTCCTCTTTTGGAATAGAAGCGTGTGTCATGCTTGCAGGATGGTTGATTAATGATTCTACACCACCTAATGATTCTGCTAACGAGAAAACTTTAAATGATGAAGCAAGCTTGAACGTTTTATCTAAGTCAGCACCTTTCATGCTGAAAGAGATCATACCGCCGAAATCGCGCATTTGTTTTTTTGCAATTTCGTGATTCGGATGAGATTCAAATCCTGGCCAATATAACTTATCAACTTTGGGATGATTTTTTAAGAAATTAGCAATTGCTCTACCATTTTCACAATGTGCTTTCATTCTTAAATGTAATGTTTTAATACCTCTTAACACTAAGAACGAATCCATCGGACCAGGTGTAGCTCCACATGAATTATGAATAAATGCTAATTGTTCGTAGATCTTATCGTTGCTAGTTAATAAAGCTCCCATCACTACGTCCGAATGCCCACCTAAGTATTTCGTAACAGAATGCATTACAATATCAGCACCTAAATCAATTGGATTTTGTAAATATGGAGAAGCAAATGTATTATCTACAGCGAAAATGATATTGTTTGCTTTTGCAATTTTTGCACAAGCTTCAATATCGATAATTTGCATAGTTGGGTTTGTTGGAGTTTCTACCCAAAGTAATTTAGTATTTGAATTGATATAATTATTGATATTGTTTGGATCATTCAAATCGATGAAATGAAATTTGATTCCGTAGTTCGCAAAAACTTTTGTAAACATACGATATGAACCTCCATACAAATCGTTACCTGTAATAACTTCATCACCAGGACGAAGCATTTTTATTACAGCATCAGTAGCACCCATTCCGCTCGAAAAACATAATCCATATTTTGCATTTTCTAATGCTGCAATACAATCTTCTAAAGCAGTTCGTGTGGGGTTTTTACCTCTTGCATATGCATATCCCTTATGCTTACCAGGCGATGCTTGTACATATGTAGAAGTTTGAAAAATCGGAGTCATAATTGCTCCGGTAGTTGGATCTGGCTCTTGTCCAGCGTGGATAGCTTTAGTGCCGAATTTATAGTTGCTCATATCTTTGTTAGTTTCTCTTTTGTTACTTCTGCTCCTAGTGTTAAAGCCCTAGGTTACGAGTTTACTTCTTTGTCTGATGAAAACTCGAAGCCAATTCGTTTACCTGTGTTCATACCTGATGCGGTATGGTTAAATTGTTTTTCTTCTAAAGTAATAATGCTACTTTGCTCAAAAGGCGGTGTTAATAATTCAAAGTCGATGCAATACAACATGGAATCGCCAATAATTTTCTGAATAACTTCAGGTGTAAATTCTTGTTGATGGTATTGTAATAAATCAAACCCTAAGTTTTCGTGCCCATCAATAAAAAATTTATTTTCTGAATTCACGAATATCCTTCCAATTAAATATCCATAATCGTTTAATCGATTATATTTAATAGAATCTGATAAGAAATTATAAATCTGAATTAGTCCACAATATGCTCTTTTAGGATCTTCTTTAACATAATCTAATTGATGAATAGGATGATCATCTGCAAAGGTGAAAGTATTCGTATGCATAGCAAACACTAACGAATCTCCTGAAAACTTTAACTCCGCTTCGAACTCTCCTTTATCTGTAAATACTATTTCAACATTCTTATCAACTGATGTTACATCTTTCGTTAAGTTCGATGCAATATGCATCATCTCCTTTTTAATACAAGCAATATGGTTCATCGTATTCCGATGAATATATTGTTTCATCGATGAATGAACTTTCAGTTTTTCTACTAGTGTTTGATAATTATCCATTATTTTGTACTTCGTAATTCGACTTTGGTTATTCGTATTTCGTCGTTGGTCTTTCGGAATTGTCCCCTCTCCAGATAGCTATCGGGATACGTCCCATATATACGAGACTTCATTCGGGGACCGGTGAGCATACTAATTAGTATGCTCTCGCGAACAACACTCTTTGACTAGAAGGTTTACCAGTAAGAATACATTTTCCTTCTTCTTGTTTATTATTTAAAGGGATACAACGAATAGTTGCTTTCGTCATGTCTTTAATTTTTTCTTCTGTTTCTGGAGTTCCATCCCAATGTGCTGCAACAAATCCTGCTTTACCATCCAGTATGCTTACGAATTCTTCGAAAGTATCAGCATTTGTAATATTGTTTTCTCTGAAGTCGAATGCTTTTTTATAGATTGATGATTGAATATCATTCAATAAATCTTCAACTTGATTTTCAATATTTTCTAATTGGTAAACTTTCTTTTCTTTAGTATCTCTACGTGCAACTTCTACTGTTCCATTTTCTAAATCACGTGGCCCTATAGCAATTCGAACAGGAACAC
>CAZYBY010000012.1:0-1871 GCA_964645385.1 uncultured Sphingobacterium sp. | reverse complement strand
AAAACGTAAAAGAATGAATAAAAATGATTATGGTTAATATTTGATTTCATTGGTGAATGAATTAACATGAATTTAATCAAACTAATTGATTTACCGAGCTTAGGAGATCAGCGAGGTGGACTGGTTGCGATAGAATCCAATCAATCTATTCCTTTTGAGATAAAGCGTTTGTATTATATTTTTAATACAACTCATCAGTCACGCGGCTTTCATGCGCATATCGATTTAAAACAAATTGCGGTGTGTGTTAAAGGGAGTTGTCGTTTTATTTTAGATAATGGGCATACTAGAGAAGAAGTAACGCTTAACTCACCAACACAGGGTCTTTATATTGATGCGCTAACTTGGCGAGAAATGCATGATTTTTCAGAAGATTGTGTATTGCTGGTGATGGCAAGTGAACATTATGATGAAAATGATTACATTCGTGATTACACTCAATTTAAAAAAATATTAGTGAGAAATTAGTAATGGCAAAAATTTTAATTGCTGGAGCTGGTGGTGCACCATCAGAGGGCATGATTTATTCGTTAAAAAAAAAATCCTAACAATGAAGTCATTGGAATGGGTTCAGAGCCAACGGATTTAATTTTATCAAAAGCGGAAAAAAAATATTATATTCCTTATGCAAATACAGTTGAATATAAAGAATCGCTATTAAACATACTACAAAAGGAAAAGCCAGATTTAGTTCATTTTCAAAATGATTTAGAAATTTACTATGCTTCATTAATAAGAGATGAGATTCAGGCAACTGGTACTAAGATATTTATGCCGGAGCATGCTGTGATCGATACATGTGTACATAAATATAAGTCCTATCAAGCTTTTAAAAAAGCTGGAGTGATAGTTCCAGAAAATATAGAAATTAATAATGAAAATGATCTTAAAAAAGCATTTAAAGAATTAAGTGACACTAAGGGTAAAATTTGGTTAAGAGATAGTGGCATTGGTGGCGGTGGGAAGGGAGCCCTGCCAACGGGTGATTATAGTTTAGCTAAATCTTGGATCGATCATTATGATGGTTGGGGTAATTTCATAGCAGCAGAGATGCTTACGCCTAAAACGGTCACTTGGCTCTCAATTTGGTATGAAGGAGAGCTTGTAGTTGCACAAACACGTGCTAGGGAGGGGTGGACACATGCTAATAGAGCTATTTCTGGTATTACAGGGGTTACTAAAGTAGGTATTACAGTTTCTGATGATCTAGTAAATAAGATTGCTATGAATACGGTTAAAGCAGTCAGTGATAAACCACATGGCATTTTTGGGGTGGATATGGCTTACGATACTAATGGCATTCCTAATCCAACAGAAATTAATATATCTAGGTTTTTTACCACAGTAAGATTTTTCACAGAAGCGGGTGTAAACTTCCCAGAGATTTTTAAGAATTTAGCTTTGGGTGAGAAGATTAGTGTAGGTGAAACAACAGTAAATCCATTGCAAAGTGGTTTAATGTGGGTGCGTGGTATGGATACTGAGCCAAAATTAATATTAAAAGAAAGTATTGAAAAGGAGATTATATTTTAATGAAGATTTTATTAACTGGTGCTTCGGGTTTTATAGGTGGTCATCTTTTAACTCAACTCACTAATAATCTTGGCTATGACTCCGTGATAGCTTTAACTACTAAAGAAATACCTAATACAAACTGTATTTTATATGAAAAAATTCAAAACTTTGGATTGGAGAAAAATTACTTTGATGAAGTCACTCATATAATTCATGCAGGGGCTTTTACACCCAAAGATGCTCAACAAGCTAATGATATAGACAGATGTTTTGGAAATATAGAATACACAAAAGAATTGGTTTCTTATGATTATAAAAAGTTAGAAAAGTTTATTAATCTTAGTACCTTAGATGTT
>CAZYBY010000011.1:0-2240 GCA_964645385.1 uncultured Sphingobacterium sp. | reverse complement strand
AGGTGAACCTTATATTGATATGTTAAATGACCCTTCTTTATGTTATGATACTAAAAAAGACAGTATACACATATTACCTCATTATTTAACAAAACCATATAATACTGTTCAATGGATTGATGATGACAATGCTAGAGTTTTATATCAAGTAAATGATGGTACAGACGCATTCCCATTATCTGTTGTCGCAGGTAGAAGATATATCAATTTAAGAGTAAGAATAGAGGATGCTAAAGGATGTAAAGGCGAAGTAACACAACAATATACTTTAAGTCCTTGGTTCGATTTCAAACCAGATTCATTATGTATTGGAGATGTTGCGAATTTAAAAATTGTACATAAACCAATCAGTGATACAGCAAATTATACTTACTTATGGGAATTAGATGCTAACACTGTTGACACGGTTAGAGAACCAATACACATCTATACAAGTAATGGTCCTAAAATTATCAGCATATTAGTTACAGACAAAGTAACAGGATGTACTTCTATAATTAAAGATACATTGACTGTGCGAGATCCAATGACGTTTAATATCAATCTTACTCCAAATTGCGCAGGCCAACAAACTGTATTCAATTTAAATAAATTATTACCTGCTGTAGATACTGCATGGGAATGGACAGTAGATGAATATCCAAACGTAATACCTAACAATACAATTACATTTAAAGGAAGTCCAACATTTGGAGTCTTATTACCTTCGAGCGATGGATATTTCAGAGTAACATTAAGAGTGAATGATCAAAATACTGGTTGTTGGACTGCTTTTGATTCTGTGATGAAAGTGTTTAACCAACCTGATATCGATTTTGATGTTGACTCATTAAATTGTGCAGGTAAGGTAACTCAATTTATTTCTAAAGTTGTTGGAGATACACCACCATATACATACAGTTGGGTAGGGGAAGATAATTTTATCGATACAGCACAAAACCCTAGTCATATGTACCCTGAAAATGGTAATGAATACTATAGTGTAAGTTTATCTGTAACAAATAGCTTCGGTTGTGTTGTTACGAAAACGAAAATGGTTCGTGTGTGTGATGATAAACGAACTCTAGTGATGGTACCTCAAATTTTCAGTCCTGGTAGAGAGAAGAATAATACTTTGAGTGTAAATTATACCAATGTAGATGATTTTGAATTCTCATTATACAACCGTTGGGGCATAGAAGTATTCAGAACTACAGATCCTGATTTTGTATACGATGGTAAAGATCAAAGCTCAGGTGAGTATTTATTGAATGGTACATACGTGTACATCATTAAAGCAAATGGTTTAGGAAAGAGAAATTATTTAAATAAAGGCACAATAGCTGTAATAAGATAGTAATATTTTGGCATAGTTATTGGCAAATACAACAAGTAAAATAAATAAAATGAGAACTGTTAAATATTTAAGCTTATTGTTTTTAATTCTAATAGTAAGTTTTAAGTCGCAAGCAACACATTTTGCTGGATACGATATTAGTATTACAAGAATAGCAGGAGGAGATACATATAAAGTAAAATTCACAATCTTTAAAGATTTGAATGGTGCAGCGTCTATGCCCACAACAATGGCTTTCACTACCTATGTAAATGGTACCAACGCGAATGCAAATGTTTCTTTTAATACTCCAAGGGTTAACATGTATACAGCAACATACGACCCTAAAGATTGCCCGCCTCCAGGATCAAATTTAACTTTACAAGTTGGTATTTTTGAATACACATTAACTTCTGCACAAGCCTTATCATTAAACAATCCGAACGGATATTATTTGTCTGCTTCAGAATGTTGTAGAAATGATGGAGCAACAAACGTATTAGGAAGTTCTGGAATTGGTATGAATTTCACAATCGATTTTCCTAGATTAAGTGCAGGTTCTGCAACAAGATACAATAGTACACCAAGATATAATAAAGCACCATTAGCATTCTATTGCGTTGGTAAACCATATACAATTGATTGGCAATGTACAGACCCAGATGGTGATTCATTAGTTTATGGATTAATCCCTCCATCTGATGGGGCTCAATCAGTTAAGCCATTTGGAGTAGCAACATACGCACCAGGCTACAATATTAATTATAATATTATGGATGGTGTTCCAGATTTAACAGTAAATCCTCGTACAGGTATTATCAATTTTATTCCAACTCGTACTGGAAGATATTTAGTAGGATTTAAAGTAGAAGAGTGGAGAAAAATTGGAGGAGTACCTACAAAAATTGGTACAATGTATAGAGAA
>CAZYBY010000010.1:0-15769 GCA_964645385.1 uncultured Sphingobacterium sp. | reverse complement strand
TGAAGGATTCGTAATTGCGTTAGCACAACCTATCCGTACAATCAACAAAAACACAGTTAAACCTTGCGATGGAAATACAATAACGTTAACTGCTTCTCAAGCATCTGCAACTTACTTGTGGAATACAGGAGCAACTACTAGAGCGATTCAAATTTCACAGCCTGGTATCTACTACTGTGATATTACTGCACCGAATGGTGTTTGTAGTCGTAGAAGTGATACTGTTGACCTTTCATTTTTCCCTTTACCAACAGTTACATTAGATTCATTAAATCCAGTTAATCCAAATGCTCAAGCATTCCAACTTACTGGTGGTTTACCAGTCGGTGGAACGTATTCGGGTGTTGGAGTTTCAAACGGAATGTTTAACCCAGCAACAGTTGGATTAGGAACATACAAAATCACTTATACCTATGTAACTCCTGAAGGATGTAGTGCTTCTGCAAGCCGATTTATTGAAGTTACAAATGCAGTTGGTATAAATTCAGCTTCTAAAATTCTTGCATTTAATGTAACGCCTAATCCTTCGAAAGGCTTAATTAGATTGACGCTTACGGCAAAATCAAATGAAGCTTTAAGAGTATCTGTTATCGATCAATTAGGTAGAATTGTTTGGACTTCAGTTTATGATGATCATTCAAAATCAATAACTAAAGATGTTGATTTGAGTTCATTACCTAAAGGTTCATACTTTGTAAAAGCAGAGTACGGAGATTCTTCTGAAATGAAAAAATTAATCTTAGAATAAAAATAAAGGAATAATATTTTGAAAGGGTTAAGCATTGCTTAGCCCTTTTTTATTTCATAATAATTACTTTCGATAAACTACTTCTGTTTGCTTCATCAATCTGAAAATAATACACACCATTTTCTAATAATTTTGCATCAATATTAACAGAATTAGTCGGAGTAGTATCGTAACTTGTTTCAAAAATAACTTTACCTAAGCCGTTGATAATTCTAATTTTTTCGATGGATATTTTTTTGTTGATGTTGAAGTATAAAGTTCCTGAACTTGGATTTGGATATTGTGTGATAAGTAATTTATCGAAATTTGAAAATTCTTCTGTGTTACTCACTTTATAATCTGCAATTATCCATTTCTCCGGATCTGCTTCTGCATTGTTTACTTTAAAATTTATAGGTATAATAAAATTCTGATTGTTGAAGGTATTGTTGAACACAAGAGTGGTATCTTTCGTATTGCCTTTAAATCTAATAGGAATAGGCATTTCGAAGAATTCAACTGTATTGCTTTCTGTATTTTGTTTGATATTTACATTTATAGATAAGTCGTCATTTTGTTGCCATTGAATTTCATAATTTGGAAAACCTTCCCCATAATACCAATCGTTGAAAAATTCATTTAAGTTTAGTCCTGAAGAATTTTCTAAATGATATTTCAGCATATCTGTATTAGAAAAAGAATACATTAGAGATGGATTTGTTAAATAATCTCTGATGCCTTCGAAAAATAGACTATCACCTAATTTCCATCTCAACATATGAAGTAATAAAGAGGCTTTTACATACGTCAATTTGTAATCGAACACACGACTAACACTTGTAGTATCGTCAACATAAACGGAACCATTTTTTGCAAGTTTTGCATCACTCATGGATTGAGTTTTAAAAACTTCCCAAGCATTTTCATTAACTCCGAAATCATTTATTAAACCTGCTAAGTAAGTTGCGAAGCCTTCATTGAGCCAAATTTCTTTCCAACTTGCACAAGTTATTTTGTCGCCAAACCATTGGTGTGCAAGTTCGTGAGCAATTAATCCTCTGTTGAAATTTCCCATAAAACTCATGGTTTGATGCTCCATTCCTCCGCCAATATTACACTGAGCATGACCATACTTTTCTTTGTAAAATGGATATTCTCCAAATAATTTTTCGAATAATCTGATAATTGCTTTCGTTTCGAATAATTGGGATTTTGATATTTCAAGTTGCTCAGAATACACATAATTGATAAAAGGCATTACTCCATTTTTCAATTGAATAGTATCGTTTATAATTGCATAATTACTTACCGCAACTGCTACTAAATAACTAGCAATTGGGTAACGATGTTCCCATGTATAAATATAAGATGTATCTAAGGAATCAATTTTAGTAAGCAAGCCATTGCTTCCTGCGATGTATGGTTTTGGTGTTTTAACCATTACTCGAATACTATCTATTTTATCAGTTAAATTAGACTGGCATGGCCACCATTGTTTGTCGCCATAAGGTTCTGAAAGGGTCCATAATACAGGTGATCCCGAATGTTCCCCAATGCTAAATGCACCAAATCCTGTTTGCTCAGGAGAACCCTGGTAATATATTTCTATAGAATCTGAGTTTCCAGCATTGATGGTCGTATTTAATAGAATTTCTAGAACATCATTTTGATGAACGGCAAGTACATTTGAATTTCGAAATTTAATTGAATCAACATCTATTGAATTGGCTAAATCGAATGGCAAAGTTGTAATATCTCTAACTGTTGTGAAATGATATTTGATTTTTCCTTTAATGTAATTTTGTTTAGGATTTAATTCCCAATAAAAATCTACAAAGCGCAAATCGATATCAATCGCTCTACTTGAAATCTTATTGTGTTGAGATAATGCTTTATGTAATTCTTGATGGTGTATAATTTCACTTGTGTTTTGAGCATTTGCAAAAAACGATAACATTAAAATTGCTACAATCAAAAATATTTTACGCATTTAAGATTATTCTAAATGTTGTGCCTTTTCCCACGGTAGAATCTTTAACAAAAATTTGACCATGATGGTAAATTTCGATAATTCTTTTTACCAGTGATAATCCTAAGCCCCATCCACGTTTGCGGGTAGTATAACCAGGCTCAAATACTGTTTCGAATTTCGATTTTGGAATACCAACGCCAGTATCTGTGATATCGATATAAACTTTCTTTTTATGTTGCCGAATGAAGATGCTTATTTTACCATCAGTTCCAATAGCATTAACCGCATTCTTACATAAGTTTTCAATTACCCAATCGAATAAAGAGGGATTAAGTTTTGCTTCAATTTTAGGGTCTCCATTAATTTCGTAAATGATTCTTGATGGGCTTCTTTTTTGAATATATTCAATACCTTTTTGAACAACGTCTAACACATTCTCAGGTTTTAATTGAGGCATTGAACCAATTTTAGAAAAACGATCTGCCACTAATTCTAATCGTTGAATGTCATGCTCCATCTCATTGAAGGAACTTTGATCTTCGTGAGCATATTTTTCTTTCAGATGCTCCATCCATGCTAATAAAGATGAAATTGGAGTACCTAGCTGATGAGCTGTTTCTTTTGCCATACCAACCCATACACGATTTTGTTCGGATTTCCTGCTACTACTGAATGCTATATATGATGCAATTAAAAATATTGCAATAATAGTAAGCTGTAAGTAAGGATATATTTTTAGTTGAGTTAGAATCGAAGAATCTTTATAGTAGATATATTGTTTTTCGCCTGGGAAAACCTCATAAACTATGGGTTCATGTTGCTCTTTCATATCATCGAGCTCATTAGCGAAATATTCAGGGTCGTATTTTTTATTGGGTTCTATCTCCTGATTTAAGGTTTTGGTAGAATCTAATCCCCTGGTTTGTAGGATAACATCATTCGAATCGGCAATAATTATTGCAGTATTATTCTTATTGATGATGTAATCGAACAAGAATACGATAAACTGACTATCGGTGGTATCTGTAGCTTTAACAAGTTGTTTGGTTGCTTCCAAACGTAACTCAATCTTTTCTTTCTCCTGAGTTTGAAGCTTTTTAACCAATACATTCGTGTAAATTAAGGATGATAAGCCTATTATTGCGGCAAAGCTTAAAAGCCCAATTTTCCAACGCTTTTTCGTTTCTGTAATATTCATCAAGGTTAAATTACGAAAAAAACGCATTTCCACGATATTTAGCTTAAAATCCTATATTTGCGATGCTATGGAAAGAAAAGTACGCGTAAGATTTGCCCCTAGTCCGACAGGGCCTTTACACATGGGTGGAGTGAGAACAGCTCTATACAATTATTTATTTGCTAAGAAAAATGGAGGCGACTTTATTTTAAGGATTGAAGATACCGACCAAACAAGATATGTGCCTGGTGCAGAGCAGTATATTATTGATGCATTAACTTGGTGCGGAATTAAATTTGATGAAGGAGTTCACATGGGTGGTCCTCATTCTCCTTACCGTCAATCAGAAAGAAAAGAAATGTATCGCCAATATGCTATGCAACTGATTGAATCGGGGCATGCATATTATGCTTTTGATACTCCAGAGGAATTAGAAGAAATGCGTGAGCGCTTAAAAGCAGCAAACGTTGCATCACCACAATACAACTACATTACTCGAGAGAATATGAAAAACTCTTTGAGTTTACCTCAAGATGAAGTTGAAAGAAGATTAGCTGCTGGTGATCCATATGTTGTAAGAATTAAAATTCCTAGAAAAGAAGAAATTCGAGTAACAGATATGATTCGTGGCAATGTATTAGTGCACAGTGCTCAAATGGACGATAAAGTATTGTTCAAATCAGACGGTATGCCTACTTATCATTTAGCGAATGTTGTGGATGATTACTTAATGAAAATAACTCATGTTATTCGTGGTGAAGAATGGTTACCATCTGCACCGCTACATGTTTTATTATATAGATATTTAGGGTGGGAAGAAGTGATGCCTCAGTTTGCGCATTTGCCATTATTATTGAAACCCGATGGAAATGGAAAATTAAGTAAGCGTGATGGAGATCGATTAGGCTTTCCTGTATTTCCATTAGAATGGAAAGATCCATTTTCTGGTGAAATTAGTTCAGGTTATAGAGAAAAAGGATACATTCCAGAAGCATTCGTAAATATGCTAGCATTATTAGGATGGAATCCGGGAACTACTCAAGAGATTTTTACAATGCCTGAATTAATTGAAGCATTTTCAGTAGAGCGCATTTCAAAATCTGGTGCTAAATTCGATGCTGCAAAAACAAAATGGTTCAATCAACAATATTTAAGAGCAAAAAGTAATTCAGATTTAGCAGATATATTTTTGGTAGAGTTGAATGAAAAGGGAATTTCAACAGACAAAAATTATGTTGAACAAGTTTGTGCTTTAGTAAAAGAAAAAGCTCAGTTTAGCAATGAGTTTTGGTCATTAGCTTCATACTTTTTTGAGGAGCCGACAGCATTTGATTCAGAAGTAATTAAAAAAAGGTGGAAAGACCAAGCTCCTGATTTTATTGGTGCTTTCACAAATGCATTGGCAACATTAGAAGATTTTTCACATACCTCAATAGAAAATTTATTTAAATCAACTGCAGAAGGTATGGGTGTTTCTCCGGGTTCTGTTATGCAAATCTTTAGGGTTGCAATATCAGGAGTTGGTGCAGGCCCAGCAGTATTTGAAATGGTTTCTTTGATTGGCAAGGAAAAAGTATTGAATAGATTAAACAAAGCAATTGCTCATTTTAATTCAGTTTCATAATGAAAAATATAGTATATGCTTTTCTAGTTGGAATAATTTTCTCATCATGTCAATCAATTAAATTTGATAGATATCCTGGAGAGGCATTGCAAACTATTCCCGAAGAATTTAGAGGGAAATATACTCATATAATGAAAACTGGATCATCTTACGATACTATTAATGTTATTGTATCTAAAGATGCTTATACTATTTTTGATAGAAAAGAAACGGCGATAGATTTTTTAGATAGCAATCATGTTTTTTCTAAATACAACAACAATTATTTTTTATTTCTAAAGGATGAAGGATATTGGTCGGGGTATTCTATAAAGAAATCTAAAAAAGAATTAATAGTCTTAAGTATTGCTTTGCCGAATAAAGGAGACAATACTCAGAAAGTAAAAAAGGTATCTAAATATTTTGCAGACGTTAAATGCGTAAAAACACTTAATGTATTGAATACAATAGATTGTACAGCAAAAATGGATGAAAAAAGTTTGTTAAAATACATCAAGAAAAACAAACGAAATAAAATGAAACTTATTCAAGTGAAAGAATAATGAAAAGACCAATACGAGTACTTGTTGCTAAATGTGGATTGGATGGGCACGATAGAGGAGCAAAAATTATTGCCACAACTCTTAGAGATGCAGGCATGGAAGTTATTTACACTGGGTTAAGACAAACTCCCGAAATGATTGTGAATACAGCTCTTCAGGAAGATGTGGACGCCATTGGTGTAAGTATTTTAAGTGGAGCTCATAACACTGTTTTTCCTAAAATCATTCAATTGATGAAAGAGAAAAATTTAGATGATGTATTACTTACTGGCGGAGGAATTATTCCTGATGAGGATATGAAAGAGTTGAATGAAAAGGGAGTAGGCAAATTATTTCCTCCTGGAACACCAACTGCCGACATTGTAGGATACATTACTAACTGGGTAAGCACTAATCGTAATTTCTAAGATGAAGAAGTTCATCATACTATTATCCATTTTCATCATTCCTATTTATTCATTTTCGCAAATAAATAAATCAGGGTATTCGAAATTTAAATGGGGGCAATCGAAAGAAACAGTTTCTGAATTAAAGAATTGCAGTAATATATTATCTGGTTCAGATTTTTCGAATTGCGATATAACATCCAAGGACTCATTATTCAATGGGAAATATAAATATCAATTTGCAAATCTTCGTTTCTATAAATCACAGCTATGCGAAATTCAATTTGATTTAAAACACGCAGATATAGGAAATGTAATTGCAGATTTATCGAAAGAGTTTGGAAACCCAACAATCAAAGAGAAAAAATATAAAGCTTTGGATGATGAAAACCATTCTACAGGATACGTTTGGAAAGTAGGTGATACTGAAATTTTTATAATTAATGATGGAACCAGAATGCCGGCAATTTGTATACTTAGTTCATTATCCATCAAAACAAAATACCCAGAGAATACACTTAGTTTAGATAAATTAATATTTGAATAATAATGACATACGAGAACATTTTAAGCGAAAAGAAAAACGGTACATTATATATTACCATTAATAGAGCAAGCAAATTAAATGCTTTAAATAAACTTACATTAGAAGAATTGCATAATGCATTTACAAATGCATTTACAGATAGTGAAGTAAAAACTATTTTATTAACAGGCGATGGAGAGAAAGCATTTGTTGCAGGAGCTGATATCGCAGAGTTTGCAAACTTCAGTATTGAAGAAGGCAAACAACTTAGTAAAGTTGGGCACGATTCAGTATTTAACTTAATTGAAAATTCACCGAAGCCAGTTATAGCAGCAATCAATGGATTTGCATTAGGTGGTGGGTTAGAATTAGCAATGAGTTGCCATATTAGAGTAGCGAGTGAAAATGCAAAAATGGGCTTGCCAGAAGTAGGCTTAGGTGTAATCCCTGGCTATGGAGGTACGCAAAGACTAGCACAATTAGTAGGTAAGGGCAGAGCAATGGAAATGATCATGACTGCCGATATGGTTAATGCTGTTGAAGCACACCGTATCGGATTAGTAAATCATGTGACACCATTAGAAGGATTAATTGCTAAATGCGAAGAGATCATTGCTAAAATTCACACAAAATCTTCTGTAGCTATTAGTCATGCTATTAAATGCGTAAATGCAGGATTTGCTGATGGAGTAAATGGTTTTGAAATAGAGATTGAAGAATTCGGAAAATGCTTCGGTACTGAAGATTTCAAAGAAGGAACGACAGCATTCGTAGAAAAACGTAAAGCAGCATTTACTGGTAGATAGTCGTAAGTATTGAGATGTTAGATATTAGTCTAGTTACTAGTAGCTAGAAGTTAGCCTCTAGTTTTTATGCTATTTACTTTGTAATTGTACTTAAATTGTTATCTGCTCGGCAATTTATATAATAAGAATTATTTTTTCGTCGAAGTGAGCATGCTTCGACGAACATTTTTTAACTAAATACTAGCTACTAGTAACTAGACTAATATCTAACATCTCAATTCTAGCTACTATTATAAAGTACGTGCTAGTGGGTATGTAAATATACCTCATTTGCGGGATGGCTTAAGAATATTTCATGAAGTAATATTGTGGTAACAAAACCAAAATTAACTTTATGAAAAAATTACTTGTGCTTTCACTGTTTGCAATAGGTATTGTTGCTTTCAGTTCTCAAAAATCAAATGCCCAATCGTACGAACAAGGTTCCACAATTGCACACTTAGGTGTTGGAGTTGGAGGCGGCTTTGGTTTACCAATTTCTATCAGCGCTGATTATGGCTGGAAAGAAAAAATCTCATTAGGTGGTATTCTTGGATTCTCTACTACCACCGAAGATTTAACTTTGTTTAAAGTTAATTATACCTATATTTTTATAGCTGCTAGAGGAGCATATCATTTCGATTTAGGAGTTGATAAATTAGATCCATATGCAGGCGTTTTATTAGGTTATAATGCTGCTAGTGTTGGATTTGATCCAGATCCAGGACCTCCATTTAATAATATTTCAGCAGGTGGAGCAATATATGGTGGCTTCTTAGGTGCTCGTTATGGCTTTACTGATAAAATTGGTGGCTTTGCTGAGCTTGGATATGGAATGGGTGCCGCAACAATCGGTTTGACTTATAAAATAAACTAACTTAACTCAACTATAAAAAAATTCCTGATTGTCTTAGGCAGTCAGGTTTTTTTATGAATTATGAATTATGTGAAATTACTAACGACTAAATACTAACGACCAACTACTAATAGTTAGTAGTTAGCTAAATAGTTTTCGTACGCCAACTCAATCCCTTCTGCTAATTCGATAGAGTGTTTCCATCCTAAAGCATGAAGTTTGCTAACATCCATAAGCTTTCTTGGAGTGCCGTCTGGTTTTGTAGTATCGAATCTCAATTCACCCTCGTATCCAATAATTTTCTTCACTAATAAAGCAAGGTCCTTTATGCTGATATCATGACCAGTACCGATGTTTATGAAATCCGACTCGTTATAGTTTTGCATTAAGAAAAAACATGCATCTGCTAAATCATCAGAAAACATAAATTCTCTTAAGGGAGAACCTGTGCCCCAAATTTCAACAAACTCTGCCTTGTTTAATTTTGCTTCATGAAACCTTCTAATTAATGCGGGTAATACATGTGAATTCTGAGGATGATAGTTATCGTTGATACCGTATAAATTTGTAGGCATCACTGAAATAAAATTACAATTGTATTGAGCACGATAAGCTTCGCACATTTTTATCCCAGCAATTTTTGCAATTGCGTAAGGCTCATTTGTTGGCTCCAAAGTGCCTGTTAATAAGGTGTCTTCTTTTAATGGTTGAGGAGCGAATTTTGGATATATACAACTCGAACCTAAAAACATCAATTTCTTTACTCCATATTTATATGCTGAGTGAATAACGTTATTTTGTATTTGAAGATTCTCGTATAAAAAGTCAGCACGATAGGTGTTATTTGCGATAATTCCACCCACTTTTGCTGCAGCTAGAAATACATAATCAGGTTTCTCATTTTCAAAAAATGCAGCAACTTCTTCTTGATTTCGAAGATCAAGTTCTTTAGAAGTTCTTGTGACAATATTTTCATAGCCTTCTTTATGTAATTTACGATAGATAGCAGAACCTACCATTCCACGATGTCCGGCTACATATATCTTCGACGATTTTTCCATTTTTATGTTGTCTTTTTTGTAAATAAAGTTCCTCCCATCATCAATAAACACGATATAATTATGATTATAAATATTGATGGTTCAGAGAACCCAAAAATACGTTTATCTTCTGGAATACTATAAAATAAAAGTACAGTTATTAGTCCTTTTGGAGCAATAAATAACACTGGGAAAATCAATTTTCTATCTAATAGCCTCAATGTTACATAACGCATTAAGAATAGTACTGCAATAATGATTAGGGAAATAGACCATAGATTTATGTCTTGCAGATTGCTAATATCCAATGAAAATCCAAATAGCAAGAAGAAGAAAGTTCGAATTAAAAATGCAGATTCACCAGTAATACTTTTTAACTGTTCAAGTTCTTTGTCGAACTTATCTTCTTTAAGCCATTTCTGAATCCAATCGAACTGAATCAGTTTGTAATTGTTGAGTAATAAACCGAAAAACATGATAAGCAGTAATGAAGGCAAGTGTAGCATTTTCACTAGAGCATAAACTAAAATAAGTACTGCGAATGTGAATATGAATTTAAGATGAAGTTTTACGTAATGTAGAAACACAAACAACAGAATAGAGCAAACAACAGAGATTAAAATGATAAGTAATGTGTTTGTGCCAAACATTAAAAATGAATGCCCAGAGCCTACATCATTCATCATTGAAAAATTAAAGAGCATAATGCCAATAATATCGGAGAAAGACGATTCGTATACAACAAATTCCTTTTTTGATCTTTCGAAATTAATGGCTGATGGAATTGCAACAGCAGAGCTAATTACAACAATGGGAATTGCATTTATCCAAGCTAGTTGAAATGTGCAACCAAAATAATATTGAAGAATATAAGCAATCGCAAATGAGCCTATTAACATTGGGATAGTTGCAGACCATAAGCTTTTCTTGATAATTGGCAGTTTGTTTTTATTTATTGTTAAGTCGAGAGAGCCTTCTAATACAATTAAGATCAAACCTACAGTTCCGAATAGCTCTAATAGTGGTTTTACATTATAGCTGGGTAACCCAACCTTCAACCAAATAAGATTTATAATTAACCCACTGCCCAATAAAAATAAAACTGAAGGTATTTTAACCCATTTCGACATGATATCGAAAGCATAGGATAAAATAATTAAAATACTGATTGTAATAAGAATTTGTTGTGTCATTTTCTAATATACAAAATTCTTAATTGCTTGGAATTACTATCTTTGCAAGATTAATTTTAAAAAAGTGGGAAAAGATAAATTAAAACGTTTTGCTGAGTTAGAAACGTTTACAAATGTGTTTCAACTAAATCCTGTTCACAAAGGGAAATGGAATGCTGATTATTTCAAAAATATTAATCCAATTGTACTAGAATTGGGATGTGGTAGAGGTGAATATACTGTTAGTCTTGCGAAATATTTTCCTCATAAGAATTTCATAGGTATAGATATCAAAGGAGCAAGGATTTGGAGAGGTGCTAAAACAGGTATGGAAGAGAATATTTCTAATATGGCTTTTCTTAGAATAGAAATTGAGCAATTAGAAGAACACTTTAATGAGAATGAAGTTGATGAAATTTGGATTACTTTTCCTGATCCTCAACCTCAAATTAGTAGAGAAAGAAAACGTTTAACATATAATCGTTTTTTAGAAATGTATAAGAAAATATTAAAACCAGAAGGGCTTGTTCATCTTAAAACAGACAACGATGGTTTATATGAATATACATTAGAGAAAACAAAGGAGTTAAATCTAAATGTAATAAAACACACTTCAGATTTATACAAAGAAGAATGGCTAGATGATGTATTATCTATTCAAACTACTTACGAAAAAATTTACCGAGATAAGGGTAAAAATATAAATTACATTCAATTCAAATTTTAATGAAAAAAGACGATTCGTTTTTCGATAAAGTATTTGCTGTAGTTCGTTTAATACCACGTGGTAGAGCAACATCTTATGGAGCGATTGCAGAATACATCGGAATGAAGGGGTCTTCTAGAATGGTTGGATGGGCAATGAATGCATCTCATAGTCAAAAGGAGCCAGTTCCAGCACATCGTGTTGTAAATCGTAATGGGGATTTAACAGGGAAGCACCATTTCCCTAGTCCTACAATGATGGAAGAGTTATTAAAATCCGAAGGAGTTGAAGTAATTGATGATAGAATAGTAAATTTTAAAAACATCTACTGGAATCCTTCGGAAGAATTATAATTAGTAGGCGCAACAGTTCACTAAGTGATCGTTCACCATTCCTGTTGCTTGCATATGTGCGTAACATATCGTTGACCCGAAAAATTTGAATCCGCGTTTTTTCAAGTCTTTACTAATCGCATCAGATTCCTTTGAGCTTGCAGGGACTTCTGATAAACTTTTTCTTTTATGAATAATTGGTTTGCCATTAGGCATAAAAGAATATAAATAAGCATCAAAAGAGCCGAATTCTTTTTGTATTGCTAGGAATATTTTTGCATTGGAAATAGCTGCTTTTATTTTCAGTCTGTTTTTAATAATGCCATCAAATTGCATTAGCTCCTCAACTTTTGCATCATCAAATTTTGCTATTTTCTTTGCATCGAAATTCGCGAATGCTTTTTTATAGCCAGTACGTTTACGTAATACAGTTAACCAACTTAATCCAGCTTGAGCACTTTCTAACACCAAAAACTCGAACAATACTTTATCGTCATGTGTTTCTTTGCCCCATTCCTCATCATGATATTTAATATAAATCGGGTCGCTTAAACACCATCCACATCTTGTTTTTTCTTTAGCCATCTTATTGCTCGTTTAATTCGTCCCAATATTCTACCGCTCTCCTGAAATGAGGGATTACAATAGAGCCACCAACTAAATTGGCTATCATAAAAACTTCCCATATTTCAGCATTGCTTACACCCTCATCTTTGCATTTGCCCAAATGATATTTTATACAATCGTCGCAACGAAGCACCATAGATGCCACCAGACCTAGCATTTCTTTTGTTTTAACATTTAATGCTCCTTCAGCGTAACTATTGGTATCTAAATTGAAAAAGCGATTGATGTTTAAATTCTTTTCTTCTGATATGCGATCGTTCATTTTAGAACGATATGCATTAAATTCTTCAACTAATTTTCCCATAAATTAAAGATATAAAAAATCGTGACGGGAAGGATAGTCATTCCTTAAATTTTCTATCTTTGATTATGAGCAAAAAGCTATTCTTATTAGATGGAATGGCCTTAATATACAGGGCACATTTTGCATTGAGTAAATCTCCAAGGATTACTACGAGCGGATTAAACACTTCTGCGGTATTTGGATTCGCAAATACCTTATTGGATCTTATCAAAAAAGAGAGCCCAACACATATAGCAGTAGTGTTTGATACAGCAGCACCAACAGAACGACATACAGATTACGAAGATTATAAAGCACATCGTGAAGCGATGCCTGAAGACCTTTCTATTGCAATTCCTTATGTTTTTCAATTGATTGAAGGATTCAACATTCCAGTTATCACAAAAGATGGGTACGAAGCAGATGATATCATAGGGACTTTAGCTAAAAAGGCTGAGAAAGAAGGTTTCGATGTGTATTGCATGACCCCAGATAAAGATTTCGCACAATTAGTTTCTGAACACATTTTTATATACAAACCTGCTCGAATGGGAAATGATGTAGAGATCATGGGCATTCCGGAAGTTTTGAAGAAATGGGAGATAGAACATGTACATCAAGTAATTGATATCTTAGGGTTATGGGGTGATGCTGTAGATAATATTCCTGGTATTCCGGGCATAGGTGAAAAAACCGCGAAGGATTTAATTAAGCGATATGGCTCTATGGAGAACATCATCGCAAACTCTCATGAATTAAAAGGAAAACAAAAAGAAAATGTAGAAAATTTTGCAGAGCAAGGTTTGTTATCTAAAAAACTAGCTACAATACTTTTAGATGTTCCCGTTGAATTCAACGAAAGCGAATTTACATTAGACCCTCCGAGTAAAGAATTATTAGAGCCATTATTTGCTGAACTAGAATTTAGAACACTTGGCAAACGAGTTTTTGGAGAGCAATTTACAATAGCAGCAGCATCACAAAATGCAGCTGCAAATACTACTTCTCAAATGGATTTATTTGGCCAACAAGTATTGCCATCTAAAAGAGAAGCACTAAAAACAGAATCTTCTGATGACGAGTCTATCAGAATATACAAAACAATTGATCAGGTTCCACATCAATATTATTTAGTTCAAACTGATGAGGAAATAAAAAGCTTAGTTGAAAAACTATCTTCGGCTACTTCAATATGTTTCGACACCGAAACTACTTCGACAGATGCTAATACTGCAGAAATGGTTGGAATGTCGTTCGCCATTACAAAAGGGGAAGCTTATTATGTTCCTGTTCCTGCAGACAAAAATGCAACATTAGCTATTGTAGAAAAATTTAAAGCAGTTTTAGAAAATCCTAACATTGAAAAAATTGGTCAGAACATTAAATACGATATTATAGTATTTGCGAATTATAATGTTCAGGTAAGAGGAAAATTATTCGACACCATGCTTGCTCAATATATTGTTGATGCTGATGCAAGAAACAATATGGATATCATGGCGAATGCTTACTTAGATTATTCACCTGTTTCTATTACCACATTAATAGGTGCTAAAGGAAAGAATCAAGGGAATATGCGTGATGTAGATGTGGCACTAGTAAAAGATTATGCTGCTGAAGATGCAGACATCACATTGCAATTGAAAGAAGTATTACAAAATTTACTTCAAAATAATAACGGAGAAGAATTATTCTACAATGTAGAAACACCATTAGTATATGTGCTTTCTGACATGGAAATGACAGGTGTAAAAGTTGATGAGGATACCTTGAAAGTTTTTTCGAAAGAATTAGAAACAGATATTCGAAATTTAGAAGAAACGATATATGAAAAAGCTGGAGTGAAATTTAATATTGCTTCTCCTAAACAATTAGGTGAAGTATTGTTTGATAAACTTCAATTAGATCCAAAAGCTAAAAAAACAAAAACTGGTCAATATCAAACTGGGGAGGATGTATTAACAGCCTTATCTCCTAAGCACGATATTGTACAATATATTTTAGATTTCAGATCATTGCAAAAATTGAAATCTACATATGTAGATGCATTACCTGAAATGATTAATCCTGCTACAGGTAGAGTTCATACTTCCTATAATCAAGCAGTAGCAGCAACCGGAAGGTTGAGTTCAAATAATCCAAACTTGCAAAACATTCCTATTAAGACTGCTCGAGGAAGAGAAGTGCGTAAAGCATTTATTGCGAAAGATTCAGAGCATTTAATATTAAGTGCGGATTATTCTCAAATCGAATTAAGAATAATTGCAGAAATGGCTGGCGAAAAAAATATGCTAGAAGCATTTTCGAATGGTTTAGATATTCACACAGCTACAGCTGCAAAAGTTTATGGAATAAAATTAGAAGATGTTACATCTACTCAACGAAGAAATGCGAAAGCTGTAAATTTTGGTATTATTTATGGGCAATCAGCTTTTGGTTTGTCACAAGGTTTAGGTATTCCAAGAAAAGAAGCTCAAGAGATTATTGAAAATTACTTCTTGCAATATCCTGGAATTAAAAAATACATGACGGAGACCATTGATTTTGCAAAGGAGAACGGATATGTAGAAACATTAATGAAGAGAAGAAGATATCTACGTGATATTAACTCAGCAAATGCTACAGTTCGAGGTTTTGCAGAACGAAATGCGATTAATGCTCCAATTCAGGGTTCAGCAGCAGATATGATTAAGTTGGCTATGATTAATATTTTCAATGAGATGAATGCTCGTAAACTAAAATCAAAAATGACGATGCAAGTGCACGATGAATTGGTTTTTGAAGTACATCAATCGGAATTGGAAGAAATGAAAACATTAGTGAAAGAAAAAATGCAATCTGCGATGAAACTTAATGTCCCTATTTTAGTTGAAGTAGGGGTAGGGAAAAATTGGTTGGAAGCACATTGATAGTTGGGAGTATTGAGTAGTGAGTATTGAGTAGTGGGGATATGCTAAAATTGTTAAATGTAAAAATTATTACTAGTTACTAGCTACTAGTTCTAAAATCTAATA
>CAZYBY010000009.1:0-11109 GCA_964645385.1 uncultured Sphingobacterium sp. | reverse complement strand
CATTTACCTTTGGGTTACCTACAGGTAATTCAGCAGGAGACCATGTCCACATGTAATATGGCCCTGGATCTGCAAGCAAACGTTGAGTTGGTTCTTTTGTAGCATCTAGTTTATCTAAATCTACATATATTCTGATCGTTTTAGTTACATCCGTAGGATCAGGCTCTATCCAAGCCGCTTGAGCAGCAACAAATTTTGAGCTAGCTATTAATAATATTGCGAATAATATCTTTTTCATAATTTGATCTCCTTAATTGCTTACTCTACTTAAAATTAAATCGTATGTGTAAACTGTTTTGTCGCCACATTTCGTTGCTTGACTAACCTTTAATGAATTATCAAAGCTTCTAATTGGAGCCAACAAATTCAATTCTGTTAACAAAGTCTTATCATCAGATAATAACATGATTTTCGTAGGGAAGTTATTGTCGTCAAATCTCCATCTACCATTAACAGACCCGAATAAATTCAAAACCACACCAGTAGTGTCACATGAAAAAGTTGTGTCTGTACCTGAAATTGTAAATGAAATATTAGGCATACTCGATGATGAAGAATAATAATCTGTCATATCCATTTGCTCGTCGATGATACCACCTTTATCAGTAACATTAAAAGTAGAAAGTACCCACTTCGACGTAAGACCTTCAATTTTACTTGCAGGAAGTCCGATATCTTCGTATTCCTTTTTACAAGCATTAATTGTAAGCGATAAAATCGCTAATACAACTAATAATTTTTTCTCAATTCTCATATATAATTTCTTTTATATAAATTCTAAAATCTAATATCTAAATTCTAACAACTAGTTAATTGCAGCCTCCACTTGGGTTGAATACAAATACCGCAGATTTTTCATTACTTGGGAATTGGAATACTAATCCATTACAATCCCAAGGTGAATTTCTGATGGTTGCTGATCTATCGTAAAATGCTGCCATGCGTTTAGCATTACTTAAACGATCACCTTCAGCGAATAACTCTTTTCTTCGTTCAGAAATAACTGTGCTTAAAATTAATGAAGCATCGCTATTCGAAGCTAATAATTTATTAGCATTCGTAGGATAAGCTCTTGCGATAATTTGATTAATATCATCTACAGCTTGTGTTAAATTAGATCCTTGGCGAGCTAAAGCTTCTGCTCGAGTTAATAATAATTGAGTTAATGTAATTGATGGTGTACCAAAGTAGATATCATCAAATTTCGATACTCCAAAAAATTGATTTGCTTTTCCTGCATTTACAACTTTTACCAACTTTCCTCTAGCATCTGTAGAATCTACAGATAATAGGTTGTAAAGTTCTTGAGAAATAGTTAATGAAGGCTGAACAGTACCATTAACTTTATAAGCACCAGTTAATGTACCGCCTCTATTATCACCAATACCTGGACTTGAGAATCCAAAAATAAACTCTCGATCTTTAGAAGTTGGAGAACAATTGTTTGAATAATATCTATCTAAGGAATCACTTAGTGTAAATCTACCAGAATTAATTACATCGTCTAATAAAGGCAAAGCTGCACTTAAATCATTCTTTTGAAATAATACTAGTGCTTTTAAGGATTTAGCAGCATCTACATCAGCATATATACCATTCGTTGCGGGTAAATTTGCGATAGCATAATCCAAATCCGTTAGAATATAATCATAAGCCTCTTGAACACTTGATCTAGGTACAGGTTGAATTGATAATTCTTTTCTTAAAACTATACCTAAATGACTATTATCATTCGTATAACCTGCTGGTTGTGCCCAATATTGTAACACTTTAAAGTGAGCCCAAGCTCTTAAAAATGCACCTTCAGGAATGAAGTTGGTTACTTTCCAAGTAGACATGGCTAAAGTTGCTTCTGTAAGTGCAAACGGTGTTCACGTTGCTGGTGCGTTCCAAGGATGGAACCCTGCAGGTTCAAGAATGTTGAACTATGCTGGTAATGGTGCAATGTCTGGAACTGTTTACAGATTCAATGGTTATTTAGCTTCTGGTGCTGGTACTGAATTCAAATACGTTAACGATAACGGATGGGGCGGTGCAGAAAGCGTGCCTTCAGGTTGTAACGTAAATGGAAACAGAAACTTCACAGGTACTACAAATGACACAGTTTTAGCTAAAGTTTGCTTTAACTCATGCGATGCTTGTCCTACAAACCCAATTCCTGTATACCAAGTAACATTCCGTGTTGATATGACTACAGCTTGTGGTCAGGATTCAGTAGATGTTGCTGGTGGTGCTATTAATGGATGGGCTGGTGGAGATTGGTTAACTCCAATTGCTCCTGGAAGCATGATATACTCTATCACATTACCATTAGATTCAGGTGAGATTGAATACAAATTCAGAAAACACTTAAATGGTTATACTGTGTGGGAAGGCGTTTCTAACCGTAAACAATCATTAACATCAGATACTACATTAAACTTAGTATGCTTTAACCAAGATTCACTTTGTGCTCCGGTTGTAGCTCCTGCTGATGTTCATTTCATTGTTGACTTATCTAACGAAGTTCCAAATCCAAATGGAGATATCTTCGTAATGGGTAACTTCACTTTACCAAACTGGCAAGATGGTGCTATCCGTTTAACTCCAGTAGTTGGACAAATTGGATGGTACGAAACTACTATCAATATGTGTGAACCTGCTTTCGCATTCGTATTTGCTAATGGACCAGTTTCATCAAATGCAAACGTAGAAGGTTTCCCAAATGCAGCTGATAGAGGTTGTGTAATCGACAATGGTGTTGGTGGCTTCAACCGTACTTTTGTTCGTACAGACGCAAATCCTAAAACTATCGCGTTCACATACAATACTTGTAACCTATTAAATGTTGGTATCGAAAACAAAAAGTTAGAAGCAGCTTCAATCAGCATGTTCCCTAACCCGGCTAATGAATCATCTACTATCAACGTTAACGATAATGCTGCTAAGCATAATGTTACTGTTACTGATGTTACTGGTCGTGTTGTTGCTAAATACAACACTACAGAAAACTCAATCAATATTTCAACTAAAGAAATTAATGCTGGTATCTACTTCGTATCTATCCAAAATGATAGAAACGAAAACGCTACATTAAAATTAATGGTTCGTTAATTTTGTTATACAATTTTTCAGAAAGACCTCATCTTGTATGAGGTCTTTTTTTTGTACCTTCAATTATGAAAAAAATAGTATTCTCACTTCTCGTTTTACTTAGCTCATTTATAAATTATTCAAGTGCGCAAGATCTTATAGCCTACCCTCCGAATTGGTTCAAGGGTATGAAAGACTCTACACTTCAAATTATTATTCATAGAAAAGATATTCGTGATTCGAAAATCAATTTACTTTCTGATGCAATAAAAATTACAAAACGTTATCCCAGCAAAAGCTTAGATTATATGATGATCGACCTAAGTATTCCAAGTGCATATTTAGGGAATACAATTCCATTCGAATTTATCATCAAGAAAAAGAAAATACGTTTTGATTACCCTCTTCTAAACAAACCTGTACTTAATAAAGAAATATTAAGCGGGAACGATTTATTATACTTAATTATGCCCGACCGCTTTGCAAATGCGGACACTAAAAATGATACTTACGATTATTTAGCTGAAAAATCTGTAAACAGAAAAGAACCTTTTGGTCGTCATGGTGGCGATTTAAAAGGTATTCAGAATAATCTCGATTATATACAAAATCTTGGAGTAACTACTCTTTGGTTAACTCCATTTCAAGAAAACAATGAACCCGAAGCATCTTACCATGGATATGCAATTACTGATCATTATAAAACTGATCCTCGCTTCGGCACAAATGATGATTATAAAAATTTAGCTAAAGCTGTCCATTCTAAAGGAATGAAAATGTGTATCGATTTAGTGTTTAATCATATTGGAGATGCGCATTGGATGGTTAAAGATATGCCATTTCCAAATTTCATACATCAATTCGATACTTTCACAAAAACCAATTACAGAGCAAATACTTTAGTAGATCCTTACGCTGCTCCTTCAGATAAAAAAATATTCAATGAGGGCTGGTTCGACAAACGTATGCCTGATTTGAACATGAAAGATCCAGCATTAGCAAAATACATGATTCAACAAACACTTTGGTGGTTGTATTTTGCGGAACTAGATGCCATTCGTATCGATACTTATACTTATCCCGACCATGAATTTATGGTGGAGTGGTATCAGAAAATTAGAGAAGAATTTCCTCAGTTGAGCATCTTCGGTGAAATATGGGAACACGCAGTTCCTATGCAAAGTTATTTCGCCCCAAAGGATAAAAAATACAACGAGGAAATGCAAAATGTTTTAGATTTTCAATTCTGTTTTGCAATGGATGAATTTGTGGATCAAGATTTCGGTTGGACAGAAGGGGTATCTAAACTGTATTATAATTTAAGCCAAGATTATTTATACAACGACCCATATCACCATGTAATATTCATCGACAACCATGATTTAGATAGATTTTTAGCGACAGTAAAAGGCGATGTTTCAAAATTGAAAACTGCCTTAGGGGTATTACTTACTATGCGTGGCGTTCCTTGCATCTTCTATGGTACAGAAGTATTGATGAAAGGGAAAGGCTCCCACGGTATTATTCGTGAAGATTTTAGTGGGGGTTGGAAAGATGATGTTATCAATAAGTTTGATGAAAAGAAAAGATCTGCTGAAGAAAACGATGTGATTAATTACATCAAGAAAATTCAAAATTGGAAAACCAATAGTCCGGCTTTCAAGGTCGGAAAGATGATGCAATTTATTCCTCAAGATGGAATTTATGCATATGCAAGATATACAGAAGATCAAGTAGCATTCATTATTTACAATAGCACAACAAATAAGAAATCTATCGATACAAAAAGATTTCAGGATATACTAAAAGGTAAATTATCGGGTACTAATATTATTGATAATCGTAAAGTGAATTTACAAAATATTGATATAGGTTCTAAAGAGCTTTTAATAATTGAAGTTGCGAAATAATGAAATAAAAAAGAGCGAATTATTCAACAATAATTCGCTCTTTTTTATTTGAACATTATCTTTTATTTATCTTGTACATAGAGTACAGAAACTGCTGCGCTTAACATAAACACACCTCCAAGAACAACAGCATATATTGCTTGATTAGAATAAATAGATCTTACAATTGGGCCACCAATTATACCATTTACAATTTGTGGAATTGTAATAAAGAAATTGAAGATACCCATGTATACACCCATTTTTCCTGAAGGAATTTTATTCGCTAAAATTGCATAAGGCATTGATAAGATCGAAGCCCAAGCAAAACCAACACCAACCATAGAGAATAACAAATCGGTTTTACTATCTGCAAAGTACATACTGATTAATCCCACTCCCCCAGCTATCAATGAAAATGCATGTGTTTTCTTTTTCCCTAAAAGTTTTGCAATTCGTGGTAGCATTAATGCATATAAAGCTGATACCCCATTGTACACGCCAAAGATAATACCTGTCCAGTTTTGTGCTTCACGAAATTTATCACTGCTCGTATCCTCAATAGGTAATTTAAAAACATGGTTTGCAATTGCAGGTGTAGTAAACACCCACATGCTGAATAAAGCAAACCAACTAAAAAATTGGACTAAACCAAGTTGACGCATTGCAACAGGCATCTTTCTAAAATCAGAAAAGATATTGCTGAATTTTGTATGCTCGTCTGTTGATTTACCATGATATTTCTCGTATTCCGAAGGTGGGTATTCTTTAGAAAAGAGGACTGTTATTAATATACAAGTTAAAAATACTGCGGCTCCTATGTAAAATGAATAGGTAACATTATCTGCTACGAATCCAGAAGGTGCTGAAGATGATACACTGAAATATTCATGTAAAATGTATGGTAACCACGACCCTGCTACAGCACCAATTCCTATAAGAAATGTTTGAATTGAAAAGCCTAATGTACTTTGTGAGGAAGATAAATTATCTGCCACCAATGCACGAAATGGCTCCATTGCAATATTAATACTTGCATCCATCACCATTAACATACCAGCTCCAATTAACAATGCAGATTTAGCTTGAAAAAATGAAGCTGAATTAGGCAATAACAATAATGCTAAACAACACAATATTGTACCTATCATTATATATGGCTTTCTTCTACCAAACCTACCCCAAGTTTTATCACTATAGTAACCAATAATAGGTTGAATAATCATTCCCGTAAGTGGCGCAACCAGCCAAAACCAAGAGAGTTGCTCTACATGTGCCCCATAGTTTTGAAGTATACCACTTGCATTTCCATTTTGCAATGCAAAACCAAATTGTATTCCCATGAACCCGAAGCTCATGTTAAATATCTGAAGTAAACTTAATCGAGGTTTTTCTAATAATGACATAAGCCTTATTTATAATAAATAATATATGAGTTAGGTGCTAAATACAAGGTGTTATCTTTAATCATTTGCGAAGCATTTGACTCTGATTTATACGCTTTATTTAAATTATACAACTCAACATCTGTTGTTGAAATTTCTACTGGTACATTACCAAAATTCAAAAACACATATGCTTCGCTATCTTTATTGATACGAGAGTATGCATAAACTGAATTTGATACATCTGCCTTAATAGATGAAACTCTTATTTCATTCCAAGTTGACAAAGAATTGGAGTTTCTGAAAGCTTTAACATCATGCTTTAACTTTGTCATTTTTTGGTACCATTCAGTTCTAGATGTTTTAGCCCATTCAGCCTTTTTAATGGGATCTTTTTCGAAGAAACTTAATCTTCTATCCAATCCAACTTCTTCTCCAGTATATATTAATGGCATACTTTGAGGCAAGGTATAAACCATTACTCCTACTTGTTGCCAATTTTTTCCATACTTCTCATCTACCGTTCCATTCCATGAATTTTCATCATGATTAGTTAAGAAATATAGTTTATGCATATGAGCAGGAAACTTATTATAGTTTTCTACTAACTCTTTTTTAAACGCTGCTAAACTTTTCTTCCCTTTAATGAAATCAGTTGATGTACCCATAAAACTCCATCCATACGCAGCATTGAATGCCTTTTTGAAATACACATCAGGAGTTGGGTTTATATCAGCATTCCACTCCATCTCTGCTAGCATATATACTGGTTTAATTTCTTCTAGTTGAATTCTTAACTCTTCCCAAAAATCTACCGGAACTAAAAATGCAACATCGCAACGATAACCATCAATATCAAAATCGTTAACCCAATATCTCATTGATTGAATCATTTCCTGACGCATCTCTCTTGATTCATAATTCAGCTTTGCAACATCTGTCCAATCGTACTGCGTAACAATCTCTCCATTTTTTCCATGAACATACCAATCCGGGTGTTCGGTAATCCAAGCATTATCCCATGCAGAATGATTCGCAACCCAATCAATCAACACCTTCATCCCTAAACTATGCGCTTTATTTACCAAGGCTCTGAAATCTTCTTTCGTTCCATATTCTGGTGCTACATCAGTATAATCTTTTACACTATAGTAACTTCCCATAGTTCCTTTACGATTTACTTTGCCAATAGGATGAATTGGCATTAACCAA
This sequence comes from uncultured Sphingobacterium sp., assembly GCA_964645385.1. Taxonomy (GTDB): domain Bacteria; phylum Bacteroidota; class Bacteroidia; order Sphingobacteriales; family Sphingobacteriaceae; genus CAJBVG01. The sequence continues at coordinate 3,551 of CAZYBY010000009.1, read as the reverse complement.
ATCACATCAACTCCCAACTCTTTTAATCGTGGAAGTTCTTTTGCAAATGCATTGAATGTACCTTCTGGTGTGTATTGTCGAATATTGACTTCGTACATTACCGCATTTTTCGACCATTCTGGCTGCACTAATTGAGCATTAACTTTTGTGCCTAATAACATCAAAATAATGCATACAAAATTTCTAATAGTTCTATTCATAGTTTAAAATTTCAAAATCATCTTGTTTTAAATTTAATTTAATTTCTGATGATGTAGTATTTATAGTGTGATTAAAGTTTGCTTTTACATTCCCCTTATTGCGCACCGTTAGTGTAACTTCTCCTGGATTTTTAGAAAAAACAACAAGTGATTTCTTTCCGAAATAATTTCTTTCGTATGCATAGAAACCTGGCGTACATTGAACCACCGTAAAATCTCCAAACAATAATTCCAAATTGTTTTTTCTAAGGTTTGCTAGGGTTTGAACTTTATTTCTTAAGTCTGATTCTTCTGGAGTATATCCTACAAACTTCATCATTCTACGATTATCCGGGTCATTTCCTCCTGGCATTGCAATTTCATCACCATAATATACAACTGGAATACCAGGTAATGTAAAATTCATTGCCATCATTTGCGCCATTCGATTAAACCCTTTTTGCCCATTATGTTCTATATTTCTTGTCCAACCCGCAAGCTTTGTGTCCTCATCTGTTTTTACTGATCCATCTGCTAATGAAGCAAATCTTGGCTTATCCTGATTACCACTGATGTTCCCCATTAAATGATGTGCCCCATAATATTTAAAACTTTCTTGGATGGTATTATTCAATCGTTCAAATGCTTTTATACTTTGCTCTTTGTCTGCATCTAAAGCAAATGCATTTACTCCTGCATCATACATATTGAAATCAAACTGCCCATCCATTTGTCCGGAGTTTACATATGATCCAATTAATTCAGGACTACCATAAGTTTCTCCAATCTGATAAAATGATGAACGATTTTTAGCTTGCATTTCATTTCTGATTTTCAAAGTAAGTGTTCTCCAGAAAATATCAGGAACATGTTTGCTTGCATCATGTCTAAACCCATCTATATCGAAATTCTTAACCCAATACATTACGGAATCAGAAATAACATCATTTACTTCTTTACGTTGAAAATCTAATGTTGGTAAAAATGTATCGAACCATGTTGTTAAACGATAATCGTCCCAACGTTCCGTATTCATTGTACCATCTGGCAAGTATAATGGAGTTACCCAATCTGGGTGTGCTTTGTATAATGGATGGTCAGTATGTATATGATGAGCAACAAAATCTAGTACTATGTTCAAATCTTTTGAATGAGCATCGTTTATCAAACTAGTGAATCCGGCATTCGTACCAAATCTTTTATCTACTAATGAATATGAGGTAGGCCAATAACCATGGTAAGCAGAAAATTTAGTTGTTACTTTTTTGTTCCAAAACCCCCAAGCACCATCAGGGTTCTTAGAAATCGGCGAAAGCCAAATGGTGTTAAATCCTAAATCTTCAAAAAATCCTTCGTTAATTTTATGTTGAATTCCTTTTATATCTCCGCCTTTGTAATCAGCTATTGGTGCAACTCCTTCGAGCGGTTTCGGATTATTGCTAGGATCTCCATCACTAAATCTGTCCACCATCATGAAATACATTATTTGAGAATGTAAGTCCATTCTATCTAATAATCCTGGAGAATTTATTACTCTACCTTTATGCAGTGGAATTAAAATATCATTTGCAATTTTTCCTGAACCATAGGCATAAACTCTTACGTAACTTCGATTAGCTTTTAAAGCTTCTTCAGGTATGCTAATATTTATTTTACTACCTTTTGATGTAGAACTTGCAATTAAATGATGATTCCAAAATGCAACATACCCTTCAATATTTGATGCTTTAAGAATAATCGAAGATGCAATAAACTGATCTGTAATTACTGTTGGATTTAATTTAGCTTCTTCTCCAACTTTTATTACTGCATTTGTTCCTCCGATTCCGTTCGGAATGATTTTAGCATTTGTCGCATTTACCTCTGCACCATCTGCAATTAATTTATATTGATGTTCCCCTGAATTTACTTTATACAAATGTATAGTCCATATTTTAGATGGCAATACCCCTATTGCTTCAGCATCTCCAGATATAGGTGCCCAACTACTGAACGTACCTTTAATCTTTAATTCGTTCGCAGCTTGAGCAAGTTGAATACTAATATCCACATTATATTTATCAGCAGCAAAACAAGGAATATCATAATGTTCATCAGCTGTAAAAAATTTAATAGCGGATACTTTTGTTTGCATTTTACCATACATCAAAAGTTCTGTCGCTGATAATTTGATCAGCTTAATACCTTTCGGTAACTGAACTGAATCGATTTTAGTTTGATATGGGAAATAATCTGAAATTAAAATTCTACTAGTATCAACTTGAAATTGAAATGGACTAGCCAAAACTCCCCAAGCTTTTTGTGCATCTGCATTTACTACACATGCGACAAAAAATAGCAAACTAAAAATTGATTTTAAATATTTCATATTACTTTTTTATTGGATGAGTATATTCTTCATTTGCTAAAATGTTTACTGTTTGCCCATAAAGTTCACATTCCATCGCATGAGAAGCATCTAAATGAATTGTAACATTTGAGGTATCTACTTTAATAGATAATATTGCATCTCTATATTTCACTAAGAATTTATATCCTTTCCATTGAGATGGCAACATTGGTGAAAAGCTTAATTTATTTTCTTTTATTCTTAATCCACCAAATCCATTTACAACAGCCATCCACGTACCAGCCATACTGGTGATGTGTAAACCTTCATGAACTTCTTTATTGTAATCATCTAAATCTAATCTTGATGTTCTTAAATATAATTCATAGGCTTTTTCTTCGTATCCCAATTTTGCAGCTTGCACCACATGTATGCATGGAGATAACGAAGATTCATGAACTGTGCGTGGTTCATAGAAATCGAAATTTCTTTTTAAAGTTTCGGCATCAAAATGATCTTCGAATAAAAACAATCCTTGTAAAACATCTGCCTGTTTAATAAAACAAGATCTTAGTATTCTATCCCACGACCAGTGTTGATTTATTGGACGTTCAGAAGCTGGCAAATCTGCAGCCATCATTTGTTCTTTGTCTAAGTATCCCTCTTGTTGTAATAATATTCCTAATTCTTCATCCTTCGGGAAATACATATTGGCAATTATATCATTCCATCTTTCTAATTCTGATGAATTGAAATTTGTTTTCGTACAAAAATCTTGATAATACTCTTGGTCTGATTCAATAAGATATTGTATAACTTCTGATGTATATTTCATACACCAATTTGAAATATAATTGGTATACCAATTGTTATTTACGTTATTCTCGTACTCATTCGGACCTGTAACGCCATGCATTACATATTGCTCTTTAGCAGACGACCAATGTATACGTTGCGACCAGAATCTTGAAATTCCTAAAAGAACTTCTGCTCCACCTTCTTTCAAATATGATTTATCACCTGTATATAACTCGTATTGAAAA
>CAZYBY010000008.1:0-3352 GCA_964645385.1 uncultured Sphingobacterium sp. | reverse complement strand
AGCCAATCATGAAAGTTGAAATCTTAACTCCAGAAGAAAACATGGGAGATGTAATTGGTGATATGAACCGTCGTAGAGGTCAATTACAAGGGATGGATACACGTGCTGGATCACAAGTAATCAAAGCTCAAGTTCCACTTTCAGAAATGTTTGGTTACGTAACACAATTACGTACAATTACATCAGGACGTGCAACTTCAACAATGGAGTTTGATCATTACGCTGAAGCACCTAGAAACGTACAAGACGAAGTAATCGCTAAGGTTAAAGGTAAATCAGTAAACGCATAAAACAATTAGCTAATCAGCTTTAGTGCTGGTTAGCTAATTTTAATTAATAGGTAATCGAGTTGTTAATAGCTCTAATTCGAGAACCAAAACAAGAATAATAAAAAACAAAATGAGCCAAAGAATCAGAATTAAATTGAAATCTTACGATTACAACTTAGTAGATAAATCTGCTGAGAAAATCGTAAAGACAGTAAAGGCTACTGGTGCTGTATTAAGCGGACCTATTCCTTTGCCAACAGAGAAGAAAATCTTCACTGTATTACGTTCACCACACGTAAACAAAAAAGCTAGAGAGCAATTCCAATTATGTTCTTACAAGAGATTATTGGATATCTACAGCTCAACTTCAAAAACGGTAGATGCCTTAATGAAGTTAGAATTGCCAAGTGGGGTAGAAGTAGAAATCAAAGTTTGATAAATAAAGAATACAAATTTTAAATTAATTAAATACACATCTTGAACGAAGTGACCTACACTTCGATGGATGTTAAAACAAAACAAAATGTCAGGAATAATTGGTAAAAAAGTAGGAATGACTAGCTTATTTAACGCGGAAGGGAAGAATATTCCTTGTACGGTTATTGAAGCAGGTCCTTGCGTAGTTACGCAAGTAAGAACCGTCGAGAAAGACGGCTACGAAGCCATTCAATTGGCTTATGATGAAAAGAAGGAAAAGAACACTTCGAAACCAATGAAAGGTCATTTCGCGAAAGCAGGAACTACTCCAAAACGCAAGTTAGTGGAGTTTAAGCATTTCGTAGAGGCTAAATCAATTGGAGACGTATTAAACGTGGACTTATTCAGCGAAGGCGACTTAGTTGACATCGTTGGAACTTCAAAAGGTAAAGGTTTCCAAGGGGTAGTAAAACGCCACGGATTTTCTGGTGTGGGTGGTCAAACTCACGGTCAGCATAACCGTTTACGTGCACCAGGTTCATTAGGAGCTTCATCTTGGCCTTCAAAAGTATTCAAAGGAATGCGTATGGCAGGTCGTATGGGTGGTGATCGCGTGAAGATTCAAAACTTAGAAATTTTAAAAGTGTATCCAGAACAAAACTTACTAGTAGTTAGTGGTTCAGTTCCAGGAGCAAAAGGTTCATACGTAATACTAGAGAAATAAGCGATGGAATTAAAGGTATTAAACATTGAAGGAAAAGAAACAGGTAACAAGGTTACTCTTTCCGACGCCATTTTCGGTATCGAACCAAATGATCATGCAATTTACTTAGACGTTAAGCAATTTTTAGCTAACCAACGTCAAGGTACACATAAATCAAAACAACGTAACGAAGTATCAGGTTCAACTAGAAAGTTGCACAAACAAAAAGGTACTGGTGGTTCACGTAAAGGAAGTATTAAAAGTCCAGTGTTCAGAGGTGGAGGTCGTATTTTCGGTCCACAACCACGCGACTATAGCTTCAAGTTAAACAAGAAGATGAAAGCATTAGCACGTATGTCGGCATTAAGCTACAAAGCTAAAAACAACGACATCGTGGTATTAGAAGATTTCTCATTCGAGACTCCTAAAACTAAAAACTTCATCAACTTAGTTAACAATTTGAAGTTAAGTGGAACTAAAGCTTTAATGGTAACTGCAAATTTAGATGAGAATGTTTTCTTATCGAGCAGAAACTTACAAAAGTCTAAAGTTATCACAGCTTCAGATATCAATACTTATGATTTATTAAATGCAGATAAGTTGGTATTGACAGCAAGTTCAGTTAAATCAATTGAGGATTCATTTAGCAAGTAAGTAGAGATATGGAAATTTTAAAGAAACCAATACTTACGGAAAAGGTAGCAGCGATGGGCGAGAAGCTTAATCGATATGCATTCGTAGTAGATAAAAAAGCTAACAAGATACAAATCAAAACTGCCGTAGAGGCAATGTTCAACGTAACAGTAAAATCTGTAAATACGATGATCGCACCAGGGAAAGCAAAATCTCGTGGAACGAAAAATGGCGTAGTAGTAGGATCAACTGGACGCGTAAAGAAAGCGATAGTAGAGTTGGCAGAAGGTAACACAATAGACTTTTATAATAACATCTAAATAGGTTATGGCAATTAAAAGATTTAAACCGGTAACGCCAGGTTCACGATTCAGAGTTGCGGTAGATAATTCAGATATCACCACAAACGTTCCTGAAAAATCGCTGGTAGTTAAACATAAGAAAACCGGAGGTCGTAACGGTTCTGGTAAGATGACTATGCGCTACATTGGTGGTGGTCACAAAAAATCATACCGTATTATCGACTTTAAAAGAGATAAACACGAGATTCCTGCAGTAGTAGCAACTATTGAGTACGATCCGAACAGAACATCACGTATTGCATTATTGCATTATGCTGATGGAGAGAAGAGATATATCATCGCTCCAGAAGGATTGAAAGTTGGAACTCAAGTATTAAGTGGCGAAGGTTGTGCACCAGAAGTTGGTAACGCAATGCCATTGAAGAATATTCCTTTAGGTACTTTGGTTCACAACATCGAGTTGAACCCTGGTCAAGGTGGTAAATTTGCAAGAGGTGCTGGTACGTATGCACAATTGGCAGCAAGAGATGGTAAATATGCCACTCTTAAGATGCCTTCAGGTGAAACGCGTATGGTATTATCTTCATGTATCGCAACGATTGGAACGGTATCTAACTCAGACCACCAAATCGAAAGATTAGGTAAAGCAGGAAGAAGTCGTTGGTTAGGACGTCGTCCAAGAACTCGTCCGGTAGCAATGAACCCTGTGGATCATCCAATGGGTGGTGGTGAAGGTAGAGCTTCAGGAGGTCACCCACGTTCGAGAACTGGTGTTTTAGCAAAAGGCTTCAAGACTCGTTACAAAAAGAAATCGTCAAATCGTTACATCATTGAAAGAAGGAAGAAATAATGGCTCGTTCAATTAAAAAAGGACCGTATATCGATCATACATTAGGCAAAAAAGTCGATGTTATGAATGAATCAAGCAAAAGGTCGGTAATAAAGACCTGGTCAAGAAGATCAATGATCTCTCCAGATTTCGTTGGTCACACATTTGCAGTACACAATGGTAATAAATTTATCCCCGT
>CAZYBY010000007.1:0-2545 GCA_964645385.1 uncultured Sphingobacterium sp. | reverse complement strand
CGTAGGGGTAGCGAGTAATCTATTAAATAAGGAATCTTCAGATGCATATAAAAAAGAGGTTGCAGAAGATTATGCAAATACTAGAGAGCAATATTTAAAACGTAATTCAGAAAAGAAAATCATTGAAATTGAATCTGCTCGTCAAAATAAATTTAATATTAATTGGGATGATACTTTAATTAAAGCTCCAAGCTTTGTTGGAAATAAAACGATTAAAGATTTCCAACTTAGCGATTTAGTAGACTATATCGATTGGTCGCCTTTCTTCCACACTTGGGAGTTGCGTGGTACATATCCAGCAATTTTAACTGACAATGTAGTAGGTGCTGAAGCAACAAAATTATATAACGATGCAAAAATTATGTTGAATGATATCATTCAACATAAAAAATTAATTGCATCAGCCGTGTTCGGTTTTTATCCTGCAAATAGTGTTCAAGATGATATAGAATTATATACTGATGAATCCCGTCAGCATGTATTAGAAAATTTATATACTTTAAGACAGCAAGCTGAAAAAGCAGAGGGCCTTCCTCATTTTGCATTGGCAGATTTTGTTGCTCCTAAGTCGACAAATAAAGCAGACTATGTAGGGATGTTTGCAGTAACAGCAGGTATAGGCTTAGATAAAATGGTGAAAGAATTCGAAGCTAACCATGATGATTATAATTCGATTATGGCGAAAGCTATTGCAGACCGATTAGCGGAAGCTTTTGCAGAGAAATTGCACGAGCTTGTACGAAAAGAATATTGGGCATACGCTTCGGATGAGAATTTAACTAACGAAGAATTAATTAAAGAAAGCTACAAAGGAATCCGACCAGCTCCTGGCTATCCAGCTTGCCCAGACCATACTGAAAAGAAAACCTTGTTTAAATTGTTGAATGCTGAAAACGAAGTAGGAATAAGCCTTACAGAGAATTTCGCAATGTATCCAACTGCTGCAGTAAGTGGATATTATTTTGCTCATCCACAATCAAAATATTTCGGATTAGGCAAAATTGGAAAGGATCAAGTTATTGATTACGCAAAAAGAAAAGGGATGAGTGTCGAAGAAATGGAAAGATGGTTATCCCCTAATTTATCATATTAAATAAATAAAGATGAAAGTAATAGATCATATAAATAAAGCCGAAAAAACGTTGTTTTCTTTTGAATTATTACCTCCATTAAAAGGTAAAGGTATTCAATCGATTTTCGATACTATAGATCCACTGATGGAATTTAATCCACCATTTATAGATGTAACGTATCATCGTGAAGATTTTATCTATAAAGAACGTGAAAACGGATTGTTAGAAAAAGTATCCTACAGAAAACGTCCAGGTACAGTAGCAATTTGTGCCGCAATTATGCATCGTTATAAAGTAGATGCTGTACCTCATTTAATTTGCGGAGGATTTACAAAAGAAGAAACCGAAAATGCTTTAATCGAATTGAATTTCTTAGGCATAGATAACGTATTAGTATTGAGAGGTGATTCTCGAAAAGCAGAAACACAATTTATTCCTACTCCAGGTGGTCATTCATATGCCTCAGATTTATTGGGACATGTAGCCAATATGAACAAAGGAATATTCTTACATGAAGACATCGATTCTAGCATGAAAACCGATTTCTGTATTGGTGTTGCTGGTTATCCTGAAAAACATTTTGAAGCACCTAATATGAAAACCGATATGCGTTATTTAAAACATAAGGTTGATTTAGGTGCAGAGTTTATAGTTACTCAAATGTTTTTCGATAATCAGAAATACATAGATTTTGTTGCACTTTGTAGAGAGAATGGGATTAACGTTCCTATTATTCCAGGCTTAAAACCAATCACTAATTCAAAACAATTAATTACCTTGCCAAAAGTTTTCCATATCGATTTACCAGAAGAACTAAGCGAAGCTGTTCATAAGTGTAAAAATGAGCAAGAGGTTAAGCAAGTAGGCATCGAGTGGTTAATTGAACAATCAAAAGGTTTGATTAAGGCTGGAGCTCCAGTGTTACACTATTATACAATGGGTAATGCTAATCCTACTTATCAAATTGCGAAAGCAGTATTTTAATGAAAGGAATAGTTACTAAATCTACTGGTAGTTGGTATACCGTTGTTACAGAAGATCAACAACAATGGGAGTGTAGAATTATTGGTAAGTTTAGAATTCAAGGAATTAAATCTACTAACCCTGTAGCTGTTGGAGATAAGGTTGAAATAGAAGTTGAAGACGCTGAAAGAAAACAGGCATTATTAACTAAGTTATACGATCGGGAGAATTATATCATTCGTAAATCGATCAACTTATCAAAACAAACTCAAATTCTTGCAGCAAATATCGACCAAGCGTTTTTAGTGGTAACTTTCGCCAAACCTAGAACATCATTTGGTTTTATCGATAGATTTTTAGTTTCTGCAGAAGCTTATCATATCCCTAGCATTTTAATTTTCAATAAAATTGATATTTATGATGATGAAGATTTAGAATACTTTGCAGAAGTTAAAGCTATGTACGAAAGTATAGGTTATCCGGTATTGTATATTTCAGCCTTACGCGGA
>CAZYBY010000006.1:0-2906 GCA_964645385.1 uncultured Sphingobacterium sp. | reverse complement strand
AACCTTTTGTTATCCTTAGTGGCTTATCTGGTTCTGGAAAAACCAAAATAGCACAAAGTTTTGTGCAATGGATTTGTGAAGACGAAAATCAATACAAAATTGTACCTGTTGGTGCAGACTGGACAAATCGTGAACCACTAGTAGGTTATCCAAACGGATTAGTAGCGGAAGAATACATTACACCCGATAGCGGAGTAATTCATTTGTTAATGGAGGCTGTGAAAGAAGAAAATGGAAACAAACCTTTCTTTTTAATCTTAGACGAAATGAACTTAAGTCATGTAGAACGTTATTTTGCAGACTTTTTAAGTATCATGGAATCTAATGACACCATAAAACTATATACGGGTACTAAACGAAAAAGTTTAGATGGTTTAGAAATTGATTTAGAAATTAGTTGGCCAAAAAATGTTTTCATTATTGGAACAGTAAATATTGATGAAACCACGTACATGTTTAGTCCAAAGGTATTGGATAGAGCAAACGTAATTGAATTTAGAATTACAGAAACTGAAATTGAATCTTTTTTAACCAATCCAAGTACACCTGATTTATCAAAACTTACAAAACAAGGAACTAACATGGCTGAAAGTTTTTTATCAATAGCTTATTCTAATTCAATTGATAAAAATGATAATTTAGCTAAAGAATTGGTTTCTTTCTTCAAACATTTACAACTTGTTGGAGCTGAGTTTGGTTATCGTTCTGCTTCAGAAATTATGCAATTAGTTACAAAGTTAAAGATGCTAGACAAAACGATTTCAGATAATTCGTGTTTAGATATTGCCATTATGCAAAAGTTATTACCTAAACTACATGGCTCTAGAAGCAAGTTAGTGAAAATTTTGATTGCTTTGTCTGGTTTATGTGTAGAAGGCATAACATTAGAAGAATTTGAAAAAAAGTTTGATGACTTTTATAAAAATGATTTTGAAGGATTGAGTATTAAATATCCTATTTCGTTTGAAAAAATAATTAGAATGTACAAAAATGTATTGGCTAATGGTTTTACAAGCTATGCCGAAGCATAAATAATCATGGAGGAAAATAAGCAATATATTCAAATACCATTATCATTTTTCAACGAGACTGATTATTTAGAAATCTATCCTGAAAACAATGCTAAGCTCTTTCAAATATCAGAAGACGAAGCAAATGAAAATGGAGAAAGTATTTTTCAAATTTTGGAAGGTAATTGTTATGAATATGCATTTAACAATAATAAATATCGTTTAAGGTGTAGTGATGGCATCGTAATACCTTCAAAACGAGAGCAATCCCAGGGAAGAATTGTACCCAACATATATGTTGGAGCCCTTACATTGTTTGTAAGCGATATCACCCAAGAGGGTAAAGAATTTCCTGTTAGTATTGAAGTTTTAGCTACAAAGTTTGATACTGAACTCGATAAAAGTTACCGAGAGAACTATCGTTTTATGTTGAAAGACATCACCGATAAGTGTACCGAGCTTTTAATGCAAATTAATTCTCCTGTAGAACAAAATTTTGAAACCGACTTTTCGAGAGATAATAAAACTATTTACCAACGATTTAGTTTTATTAATGCCATCATTCAAAACAAAGATTTTAAAGAAGCGGTTCTAAAGATAATAGCTTCACCTAAAACCAATTGGGAAACCGAGGAAGAAGTAGTTGACATTCGTAGAATAAAAAGATTCAATAATTCAGCTAGTAAGCAAATAACATCGGGTTACAATAGAATTCCTTTACAATCAACACATCCATTATATAAAGTTGGTATTATATCAATACCTAATAAAATAAATAGTTACAGAAAAATCGAGCACACAGATACACCTGAAAATCGATTTATAAAACATGCCTTAGAAGTTTTTTTACGATTTGCTGAAGATTGTCAACAATACTTTAGAGATAAAGGATATGCTAGACCCTCTATAGAAGCTTTCAATTTGGTGTCTAAACTAGATGGTTATTTAAGTCAATCTTTCTTTAAAGATATTTCAAGACCAACGTCCTTAAAATTAAATAGTCCAGTTTTACAACGTAAAAGTGGTTATCGCGAAATTTTAAGTATATGGTTACAATTCGATTTAGCCTCTAAATTAATTTGGAAAGGAGGAGATGATGTTTATAAAGCGGGTAAAAGAGATATTGCTACTTTGTATGAATATTGGTTGTTTTTTACCTTGTATGACCTATTTAAAACTAAGTTCAAAATTAAAGAAATAGAGCACGAAGAACAACCTTATAATCATTTAATAGAACCAACTAAAGATGGTTTGAATGTAATGGTAAAACAAGGAAAACACACTGCTTTATATGGTGATTTTATTACAAAAAATAGAGCGTTAAAAGTAAAATTCTCATATAATCGTTCTTTTAAAGGAGGTACAAAATACACTGATGAGCAAGCTGGAAGTTATACTACTACACTTCGTCCTGATTATACCTTGTCTGTTTGGCCAGCAATTTTAAAAGAAAAAGAAGCTGAAAAACAAGAACTTATTGTTCATATTCATTTTGATGCAAAATATAAAGTTACGCAGTTTCAAATTCAAACTTCTACAGATAATGATTTAATAGAACAAGAAGAGAATAATGAGCGTAAGGGTATCTACAAGAATGCTGATTTATTAAAAATGCACGCTTATAAAGATGCAATTAGAAGATCAGGTGGTGCTTATGTTTTATATCCTGGTACAGAGAAAAAGGAAATCAGAGGTTTTCATGAAATCATCCCTGGTTTAGGAGCTTTTTCTATCAATCCAACAAGTCATAACAATGATATATCTGAATTATCTAAATTTATAGATTTGGTAATAGATCACTTGTTAGATAGAGCATCACAAAGAGAAAATATAAGTCACAAAACGCATCAAATTTACCAAATTGATAAAGAAGATAATAATATTCTTCACGAGCCA
>CAZYBY010000005.1:0-1982 GCA_964645385.1 uncultured Sphingobacterium sp. | reverse complement strand
AAATTACCTAAAGTCGCACTAACTGTAGCACTACCTGTTCCTAATGCGGTTACTTTTCCAAAAGCATCAACGCTGGCGATTGTTGAAGCTGTAGAAGAGAAGGTAAAATAGTTAGCAGTACATCCTACGGTGGTATCCGTACCATTGGGTAAGTTAAATGTTGCCGCCATATTTTGGATGGTATACACATCGTTGGTTTCCAGACTCAAAGGCTTGTTTTGTCCATTTTCGATAGAACCATAACCTTGTCCGAGTGTACCAAGATTTTCAAATTTCACTTCATCTATCCAAATGGTATAGCCAAACCCATTTTCAGGACCTTCTGAGTAATAAAACATCCCTCGTTCTGCTTTCAATTTAGCTGCATCTGGAATTGGGATGTAAACTTTTCGCCAATTAGTATTTACAATAACATTGTTAAGACTTACCATGTATTTATTTTCGCCCAAATCATTTCCAAAGCCTAAAACATCGATTGTGGCAGGCTGTGAAGCTTTTATCCAACAGGATAATACATTATATCCAGACAAATCACGAGGTGTTGAGGTGAAATAGGTTCCGCCTGCATAAGCGCCTTGAGGATCGTTTACATTTGGAACTTCAATGCGCATAGAGGCCGCACTATTATTGTACGTTACATCGCTATCTACCTGAAAAGCATCCAATTTAGATCCGCCAAATGCTGCATAATTTAGACCCGCACTGAACGTGTCTCGAAATACATCGGGGTTATTGGAATAGGTTGCTTCACTAAGTTCATTGATGTCTCTTTCACATGCTGTAAACAGCATCAATAATGCTCCGAGATAAATTGATTTCGTTCGCATAGTATTTTCTATAAGTTAATTTGGATGTAAGTTCTAATTTCCCATTCTTTTCCATTATCAAATCCAATTGCCGTTGGGTCAGGCACAAAGTTTCCGTTTGCATCAATAACTGTTGTTGGATTGTATCGTGGAGAATATTGGTTTAAAGTACGGTAGGTGCCACGAATTCCGATTTTGGTACCAGGTAAGCTAAACCAATTGTTTTTACCTAATTCAGTAGATAAATCAACAATTTGCTGAACAGGATAGGTTAAGTTAAAGTCACGATGGTAGTCAAATGGCCCCCAATCGTTCCATTTTGAGATATAGTTGAGTTTCACTTTTTTATAGATCACGCGAATATCCATTCCTACGCGTTTAAGTGTTCTTGCGTCACTTCCGTTGGATTGAGCCGTTCCTCCGTACATATTGCTGATTATTCCTAAAGAGGGATTTAATTTGGAAACGATTCTAACTTTGGCTTCCCATAAATCCTTTGCCGGTGGTGCTCCGTTAAACACAAATGTAGTTCGTCCATTAGCTAATATTCCGATTGCAGCATCTTGTGTAGTGGGTAAATGACGGTAAACGAAGCCTGCACTACACGCAAATTTTGCATCTTCTTGAATATCATTGTCCCATTCATACATCCATGTACCCGGGGTTGGGTCATAAGTGAGTAAAAGTTCTCCCGCTACGGTTTCACGGTTAACGCGCACTACGAATGGGTCTTCTAATATGTTTCTTGGACGAGCAGGAGCAGGTATGTCGGTGGAAATCGGACCCTCAATTGGTTTTTGCCATAAGAAGTTGGGTGCAATTTGTAATTTTCCGATGGAATACGTAAATCCGCTCAAGAAATTATATTGGTTTCCGCTGCCACTGTCTTTAAGGGTCCAACCCGTAAATGTTTTAGTGTAATCGGCACCACCATTAGCTACTAATCCCATAATGGCACCTTGTCCATACCAATTAAAACGCCCTCCTGTATAGGTAAGCTTAATTTTACCGCCCCAATTATCTTTACTGTTTATCTGGTCTTGGTAAACAGAAGTAACACCATTAACTTCACGTGTGAGTTGGAAACTTCTATTGTTTAAAGGTTGGCCTGCCCAAATTCCTCCCAAATCCACACTGATTTTACCAATTTTTCGGTTAATATGTAAAGTTGCTTTA
>CAZYBY010000004.1:0-6141 GCA_964645385.1 uncultured Sphingobacterium sp. | reverse complement strand
GTTTCGTATTCAATAATTTTAGGAACTACAGTATTTTTTTCAAATGTGGAATTACTAGCAATTAATGATTTAGAAAGGCCTTCCATTTTAATACGTTCGGTATTAAAATCAATTAAGTTTTTGGATAAATCTAAAATTGATTGGGTTGAGCGATAATTATTTTGAAGCATAATTTTCGCAAGGTTTTGAGGGAACCAATTACAGTATTGCTCGATATTTTCTACGTTAGCACCTTGAAAACGGAAAATAGATTGGTCATCATCTCCAACAACAAATACATTTGGGTTTTCCCAGAAATCAATCAATAAACGAATGAGCTCATTTTGCGAACCACTCGTATCTTGATATTCATCAATTAAAAAATACTGATAACGTTCTTGGTAGTTTAATAAAAAGTTCTGATCATTTTTAAACGCATTAAGAATCCAAAGAATCATATCATCAAAATCATATCGATTAGCATCAGACATAATTTTTTGATAGTTTATAAATTCTTTAGCAGCATACTTTAACAGATTAATTTTATCAAGTTCATCCTGATACGAAGGTTTTTTATCACCAGCTGCTGATGTTTTTGTATTTTTTAAATAATAGAATGATTTATAAATTTCAGATCCAGGCTCTGCATGTTCAATCATTTCAATGTATTCATCGGCTTTTTCTATCAGATATTCTGTGGTCCAATTTTCTCTTTTCATAATTGAAAAGAGTTCCATTAAACGATCTACTTCGAAATACACATCGCCACGGTATCGTTTTAAAGGATTACCTTCTTTAAGCTGATGCACTAATTTCCTGAATAACTCTATTCGTTCTAAATCGGAAATGGCTTCCAAATTAAGTTTACCGAAGTAATCTAAATTTTCTTGAATGATATCGTTACAGAATGAATGGAAAGTATGGATATGAACACGGTATGCTTCCGGACCAATAAAGTCGAACAAGCGCTTACGCATTGCTATAGTTCCGGCGTCTGTATAAGTTAAACAGAGAATATTATGAGCTTCTGCATCAGTTTCAAGTAGAATCTGCCCAATTCGAGCAGCTAAAATTTGAGTCTTACCTGTACCAGGGCCTGCAATAACTAAAACTGGTCCATCGATTTGTTCAACAGCTTTTTTTTGTTGCTCATTTAGGCCTGCAAGAGCTTTTTGGAATTTCTCGTTATTACGAATTAGGTCTCTATTCATTACGAATAAAGATAAAGAAAAAGGCCGAATATTAATATTCAGCCAGTTTATGTTTTGGTTTTGTTAGGTCTAAATGTAAGATGGAGGTTCCCCGTCCTCCATCTTTGTAAAAATAATTTCTCTCTCAGAAAAATATAGTTAAATATCTATTTAAAGCGAAATACAATCAATACCAATTAATTGGTATTTTTAATATTAGATTAGATGCTCAAATTAGATAAATGAAAAGGCAAGTATTTCTATTTATGACGATTATGCTATTCGCAATAAAAATAAGTGTAGCAGAAAACAATATCGTTTTAAAGGAAGGATTTAAATATCTAGAAATTGGAAAAGAGATTGAATACATTACCACAGATAAGGGGCAACTAAGCATCACAGATATCCTATTAAATAAAAATCCAACATTCGTTCAAAATAATCACGATATGTTATTATTGAATGAAGATGAATACGAAGAGGATTTGTGGATTCATTTAAAAATCAGCAATTCGTCAAATAGCACGAAGGATCTAGTACTTACCATTAACAATTCACTAATTAACTGGATTGAATATTACGAAGTTCAAAACGGTAAAATTATTAAGCAAAATATAATTGGTGATGCATTAGAACTAGATCGAAGATATATTCAAGATAAAAATCCTGTATACCCCATCAAAATTAATAGTGCAGAAAGTAGGGATATTTATTTCAAATTTAATTTAGGAGGAAGGAAAATTCACGTTCCAATTGAATTGCATTCTTACGCTGATTTTATAGAAAACAGTTTATTCAAGAACATAAATTTAGGTTTCTTTTATGGTATACTTACCTGTTTAAGTTTTATTTGTTTTATCATATTCTATTTATTAAAAGACAGAGTTTATTTTTATTTAGCGAGTTATTTTACCTCACAAATATTTTTACAAGTAGCTATAAGTGGAATCGGATTTGTGATGATTTGGCCGAACAATCCATTTTGGAACGACCGAAGTATTCCATTTTTAATGTCGTTTTCGATATTTTTAGCAATTGTATTTCTGATAGAATTTTTAAAGAAAAATAAAATCAACAAATACATCTTTTATATAGCTGTCTTTTTTCAAGTTATTTCAGGATTAATATTTATAGCTTCTTTCTCAAATGGCCCAATATATAGTGCTTCTATATGGATATTGTATAAAATAATACCAGTATTTTATATAGGATTCTTTATTTTATCAGCCTATTTTTTTCTTACAAAATATTTACCGGCTAGATTTTTCTTTTCTGCATTTCTATTAGCATTAATATCTATTGGAGCGATATACTACTATGCGATTACAAAAACACATAATAATGTATTTACAAATCAATTTGTATTAATAGGTGAAATATTAAAATCGATATTATTGATGTTAGCTTTATTAGATCGATTAAGAATTTTTAAAGAGGAAAAAGAAATTGCTCAAATGTTAGTTATTCAACAATTAGAGCAATTGAACACTCTTAAAGAAAATGCGAATAAAGAATTGATGATGAAAGTAGAAGAGAAAACCACCGAATTATCAATTAAACAAAATGAAGTAAAGAAAGCTTTAATTTGGGGAGAAGAGCAAGAGCGAAAAAGAGTTGCACAGGAATTGCATGATGGTATGGGAAGTTTATTATCAACTTTAAGATTAAATGCAGAATCAATAGATTTAAAAGATAAAGGATTAAGTGAAAAGGAATTATATGCTTATCAGAATGTAATAGAATTAATAGACAAGGCATGTTCGGAGCTGAGAGAGATATCTCACAATATGATGCCACCAAGTATAGAGCAGTTTGGTATACTTCAACAGTTAAAATCTATAATTCGAAACATAAACATCAGCGAAAAAATAGAATTTACATTAGATACGTTTGGTTTAGAAGAAAGGTTTAACAAAGATTTAGAATTATCAATCTATAGAATTTGTTTAGAATTCATCAATAATATTATTAAACATTCGAAAGCAAAAAATGCGATTATACAACTGGTAAGAAATCAGAATGTATTAAGTATAATAATTGAAGATGATGGGATTGGTTTTGATAGCAGTTTAATTTCTGAAGGTATTGGGTTTTCATCAACAAGATCTAGAGTAGAAGCTTTTAATGGAAGCATGATGATCGATACCAACAATAAAAGAGGCACCACAGTCATTATTGAATTACCTATTGAAAATGAAAACTAAGAAACGAATATTAATTGCAGACGACCATCAAATATTTTTAGACGGTTTGAAATTGATTTTTTCAGATCAATCACAATGGCAAATAGTTGCGGAAGCAAATGATGGAATTCAAGTTTTAGAATTTTTCAAAACTACAAAAATTGATCTAGCCATAATCGATGTTAATATGCCCAAACCTAATGGATTCGAGGTATGCAAGTATATAAAACAAAATCACCCATTATGTAAAATTATGATTTTATCGATGTATGGAGATGAACAATTTATGCAAGAGTTTTTACGAATGGGTGTAGATGCTTATGTTTTAAAGAATGCAGGAAAAGTAGAATTAATTGATGCTGTTCAAACAATACTGAATAACGAAAAATACATCAGTAAGGCATTACGACAATCGAATGAACAAGAAGATTCCTTTGTAAAATCATTGAGTTTGACACAAAGAGAGAAAGAAATTATCACATTGTTAGCTAAAGAAAAAAGCAGTCAAGAAATCGCCGATACTTTATTCATCAGTATTTATACAGTAAATACACACCGCAAAAATATACTTCACAAATTAGGGATAAAGAACACCGCAGGATTGATGAAGTTTGCTTCAGAGAATAATTTGGTTTAGGAAGAATTGTTAATATTCGAAACTAACTATCAAAAAAGGTTTAATAAATGCAGGATTAAATAAAATCCTGCATAAGTGCGGTATTTTGGTGGCACGACTTAAGTGGTGGCACCAGTTTAATTAACTCTAAATTTTAAAGTATCTGAGCTAATAACGCGTTCATTACTATCCCAAAAAATATATTTGAAATACATTTTATTGGTTTTGTTTTTAAATAAGTTAAAACCTCTGTAAATATTGATTTTATTAGTTCCAGATTCCATTAATACAGGATACTCAATATCATTAATATATAGTTCAGCAGTAAAATTAAATTTTGGTGTAAAAATATTATTATCGCTAAATACTTTTTCTGATAGTCTATAATTCACTAAAAACTTAACCAATGAAGTATCGTGAGTTGTTGGATGTACATCATATTTAATAATCGAAACACTATCAATCACAATTGATTTATTACCTTGATCATCGAAAAAATAATTAAATAAGTAATCTTCTTCACGCAAATCAGATTCGCAAGATGCAATACCTAACGTAAGTATTGCAAGTATATATATAGTAAGTCTATTCATTGTTTAGAATTTATAGGTTAATGAATAGTTAGTATAATTTCCTGGTAAATATCCCATATTAAAACTTAGTGGTTCTAAATAAGAAGGCTTTTTGATTGATTTATAAAATCCGAATGATTTATATGCTATATAAGTAGAAAGAATAGCAACGGGCATCATCAAAAATTTTTGTGTACGATATCGATCATAATCCTTTTTATACGAACGAAATTTATTTCCATACTCTTCAAGTTGTGATTCTGTTACAGCTAATTGATATCTCTCCGCATAATATTCAGCTAATCTTTTTGATTCTTTTTGATTATCACTCATGTTTTTAGTGTATGAATAGGTTAAAAAATACCCACCTAATACTAATACAGAGCTAGATACTAACAGAGAAGATCTATAGAAATTATATTTGTTCATTTCTGATTTATATCTCTTATAATCATCATTATATCCAACTATTTTTCTGTAATAAACGGTAGAATCCTTATATACCATAAATGATTCGTTGGTAGTAGCAAGAGTTTTGGCTTTAATTAAAACAGAATGCTGTCCTGGGGGTAATTTAATTTTAGATGTTGATTTTATTTTAAGATTACCATCAATTAAAATGTGAAGGGTATCGGGTAAAACGTAAAATTGAACTGTTCCGGTAGAGTCTTGAGATTTAGATATAAAAGACTGAAAACAAATTAGTAAAAGGATAAGAATCCTTTTATGCGTAAGAAAAGACATGTTTGTATAGGTTATAGTTTAGCTAATGAACTAAAGTAATAATTATTTTTATTAGTTAAAATTTTAAGATAATAAATACCACTATTCAATTTGCTAATATCAAATGTCCATTGTCCATTTTCTCGTATGCCATTAATTTCTTGGTTTTGCCCGAGAGTGTTGATAATGGTAAATGTTGCTTCTTCATCGGGGATGTCGATGCTGAATGTTGAAGTTGTTGGGTTGGGGGTGATTTTTATTATGGTTTTCTTTTTGGAATCTACAGATAGATATTGATGTCTAAAACAAGAGTTAGATGAAGAGATAAATATTGGATTTGGTAAAGAATTTCCTACTGAATAACTTAATGAATCGTAAGAAAAACAAGTTAAATCATTTGATTCTGACCAGCCATAGTTACCATAAATAGTGTTCGACAACAAACCTGTTAATGTACCTATTCCTTCAACGATGGCTCCAGATCCATATATATTTGCTCCACCAAAACCAGAAACATATTTAACAGATCTTCTAATTCCATACGTATCTGTTAAGGTATCAATTCTAAATACGTATGCACTATCTATCACTTGTGAGTGTTGTTTTGTTACTGGATAAACATCGCCAATGCTTAAACTAAAGTCGTATAATAATTGATCGTCACTATTATTTATACTTTCTCTGAAATAAACTTTTTTATTCAGTTTATCATTATAAATATATCCAACAGGTATAGAGTAATTTAAAATATTTGAAATTCCTGGTGGATTCAAGTGAACCAACCAAGTATAATTACTACCCTTAAAATAAAGAGAACGATATATTTTATTATTTATTAAAACGGAAGTGCTATCAAAAACAGAGCCTTCAATATATTG
>CAZYBY010000003.1:0-3572 GCA_964645385.1 uncultured Sphingobacterium sp. | reverse complement strand
AAGCCATCTAATTCCATAGCTTTGTTTAATTTCATTCTCCAATCATTATTATACGAGATGCTTTTAGAATAAATTAAATTGAACTTCCATTTGTTTTCATCGTATATAAATTCTGTGTAAGCAAGATCAACTCCATCTAGTGAAGTACCCGACATTAAACCGATGACGAAATATTTTTGCATTGAATAAAAGTATAAAAAAAAGTCCCGATTTTCATCGGGACTTTCTGAATATTAATTGACAATAATTCGCTTACGAATTATTATTGTTTTACAACTTTTTGCACGCTTACATTATTTCCTTCGCGAACTTCTACCATATACACACCTTGTGCTTGGTTAGATAAATCGAATGAAGTAAATAACATTGATTGAGTTGGATATTCTTTAGCGAATACAACACGACCAGTTACGTCCATTACTTTAATGCTCGATGCACCAGAAACATTAGCTTTCACATAGAATGTTCCGTTCGATGGGTTTGGATAAACTTCGAAGTTCTCAACTTTATTTGAAGAAACACCTTGAGCAACTCTTACAGAACCCCATTTGAAGATACCACCTGAAGCTGTTGTTGTAGTATTGAAACCACCTGACCAACCGTTGTTGATATCAGCAAACTGACAAGCAGTGTGTTGTAATGCATCGATGTTAATCCAGTTGCTTCCATCTTCAGTATATGCAGAACCTACGATACCACCTGTTGAATTAGCAGCAGTTAAGAAATAAGTCGAAGTAGTACCTGGTACGTACTCAATGCTACTTAAGTAGAATAGTCCACCAACTGTATCTTGCCCTGTACTGTTCCAAGTTAAACCACCATCGATTGAGAAAATTAATGTACTTGAAGCTGAATCTGTGTTATTCATGATAGCCCAGAAGTCATTTTTGCTAGAAGCTGTTATGCTTGGAATGCTTGTGTTAGCAACACCTGATAAAGACGTAGTAGCTGCTGTCCAAGTATAACCCATATCTTTACTTACTAAGATATTACCAAAGTTTGTTGGGTAAATAATTGTGCTATCGAATTCACCATAGTAACCAACAGTACCATACTCACCTGAAACTGGAGTTAACGGAATGTTTGCTTGAGGAACACGTGTCCAAGTATTACCATAGTTATTAGTAGTGTAAATTTCGAAATAACCACTTGCAGGGTCACCTAGTGCAACACCATTTTGGGCATCAAAGAAATGTACTACGTTGATGAATGATGAAGATGCATTTGTAAATGCTCCTGTAGATACTTTTTTCCAAGTTGTTCCAGCGTCAGTTGATTTATAAACACCTTGTGGTGCAACTGAAGAACCCGCAGGATATACTGCTGCATATAATGTGTCTTTATCGATAGCAGATAAATTAGCTAATCCATGTGTTGCAGCTAATCCAGTCGCTGTAATTTTTGTAGCTGTCCATGATGCTCCACCATTGATGGTTTTAGCAAATTCACGTAATGTTGCGTTTCCTCCTGATCCATCATATGCTGTTGCAAATACAACGTTTGAATCTACAACTGAAAAATCGTTGATCCCTCTAGATGCTACTGTGAACATCGAGTTTTGTGTATGCCACGCTTGTTGTGCGTTCGCAGCAAACGTGCCTGCAATTAATGCCGTGATAAGTAAAAGTTTTCTTTTCATTTTGTCTTGTTTGTAAATTTTTCAAAGGTCTAAATTACGACAAAAAGCCCCAAATCCAATGCCAAACCTATTCTCATTGTAATATTTATGTAACATTTACATGAATATAGTACTATGTATTGCATAGTACATTAGAATATATATATCTTTGTCGTATGATAATAGAAAACACTCAGGTTCAGATGAGAAAGGGGATTTTGGAGTACTGCATCCTCTCAATCATATCGCATGGTGAATCCTATGCCTCTGACATTATTGAAGAATTACGCAATGCTCGCCTTTTGGTAGTCGAGGGAACTTTATATCCTCTACTTACTCGGTTAAAGAATAATGGCCTATTGAGTTATCAATGGCTAGAGTCGACAAGTGGACCTCCAAGAAAATATTATCAATTAACACCAGAGGGTAAACACGTGCTGTCCGAACTTCAAAAAACATGGCAAGAACTTGTGTTTGCTGTGGAAGCTGTTCAAAAAATTAATAATTCAACCGAAACACCTAAAGAAAATAAATAATCATGAATAAGACCATCATCATAAATATAAGTGGTAGCATTTTTCATATTGAAGAAGATGCATACGAATCGCTGAAAGTGTATATGTCGGAAGTAAAATCATACTTCTCTAAATCTGAAGACGCTTTTGAAATTATAAGTGATATTGAAAACAGAATTGCAGAATTATTTTCAGAAATAATATCAGCAGAAGAAAAACAAGTAATTGTGTTACACGATGTGGAGAGAATAATACGCACAATGGGGCAGGCTAAAGATTTTGAAAGTGCTATGCAAGAAGAGGAAGAATTAGCTTCATCAAACTATACTATTAAGAAAAGATTATATAGAAATACAGATGATAAAATAGTAGGTGGTGTTTGCTCTGGTATTGCTGCATATTTTAATATTGACCCGATATGGATTCGATTTACATTAGCTATTTCTATTTTATTTTTCGGAACAGGTATATTTCTCTATTTAGTGTTATGGATAATTATGCCTGAAGCAATTACACGTACAGAGAAATTGGCAATGCGTGGTGAAGCTCCAACAATTGAAAGCATTCGCAAATCGATTGAAGAAGAAGTAGCGGGAATGAAACGTGAATTTAAAAGTGTTAGAAATAATTCTAGCATTAGAAGTTTTGTAACACAATTCGTAGAATTTGCAAATCGAGTACTACACATCTTTGGTAAAATAATAGTGAAACTAGTTGGTGCATTTATGATGCTTGTTACTGGAGCATTTACAGTTGCTTTAAGTATTTCGATGCTTGCATTACTTGGTTTAATCGACAAACAAATCGATGCAGATCTGCCTTTGTTTATGTTGAGAGAAGATCACCAAGGCATAATGTATTTCGCTTGGTACATGGTATTAGTAATTCCAATAGTATCAATATTCTTAGTAGGAATTCGATTAGTATTTAATTCAAACCCTTTCACAAGAATTTCTGCTTGGTCGATGTTAAGTATTTGGATTTTGAGCTTATTCGTAGGTGGATATTACGCTATAGATACATTGGGTAATTTTAGAGAAGAAGGTAAACTTCAAGAATCAGTTGTTATCAATCCATCGAGTGTAAAACGTTTTTATTTAGTGAGTGATTTTGATGAAAAATATAATTACTATGATACTTTGAAAACTCAACGTTATGGTTTAAGAAATAAAATGGTATTAAAATCTAATCGTCATAACTTTGGTTTTGATAATGTTGATTTAAGAATTGAGAAGAGTTTCGATAACCAAATGAAACTAGTGACTACTTATTTAGGTCGTGGTAATACAGAAAATACTGCAATTTCAAATGCAGAAAATATTCAATATTTTTTCGAACAAAATGATTCAGTCTTAACATTCCCTCGTTATTTCAAACTAAAAGATAATACCATTTGGAGAAATCAAAAAATTGAAATGGTTTTATATGTTCCATACAAT
>CAZYBY010000002.1:0-1667 GCA_964645385.1 uncultured Sphingobacterium sp. | reverse complement strand
TATATTCTTCTTTTTTAATGGTTTTGCCCGATAATAAAGCAGTTATATCCTGGTATAATTGCTCTCTTTCTATTCCCTCTGGTAAATCGAAATTAATGTGCCCATTCTCATCTACCAATTGCGTATGCATTGGTTTATAATAGTGATCTTGAGAAATAAGACATATATCATTTGGGTTAAAATGATTTAATAGGGAATTTAACAAGTATGTTTTCCCCGAGGCACTACCTCCAGCAATCCCAACTAAATAAGGCTTTTGCATTTTATTCTTTCGGTATAGAATAGTTTAAATTTACTCTGAACTTTTGATCAACTGCTCCAAGCAAATTAACTGCCGCTTTGGAAACAACAATAATTACGTTTTCATTATCACCGGTTTCGGGGAGTGTGCCGATGACTTTTACATAAATACTTTTATTGTTCATTAAGTTCGTTACTCTTATGATGGTGCCAATTGGCGCAGTTTTGTGTAAAGCAATACTTTTTTTCGGATTAATACTTTTGTCGTTAATCCAACCTGCTATACCAGTTTCCGAAAATTCAGTGCTTTGTAAATATTTATTATCTCTGGTGCTTACCTTAGCATCTGCAGTACCTTTTGTTACTTCGACTTTAACGTTTTTAGCCTCTTCTTCTGTAGGTTCTATCAGTTCTGGATTTTCGATAACAACACCTTTTTTCGGTATTTTTAATTTTTGTAGATAAGATAAACTAGTACCTTTTATATTGTTAATCTCACGAATTTCTGTAACTGTTGTACCATACTTTTTAGCGATCTGATAAAGTGTTTCGCCTTTTCCAACTGTATGATTTACGTATTGTGTTTTATCTAATTTTGGGTTTTTGATTATTTGCTCTTTAGGCTCTTCATGTTCAACTACAACAGGCTTTGTAGTAATTACGGCTTTTGAAGGAACTTTAATAATCTGACCTAAATCCAGAATTGTACTCGATAAATTATTTACTTGTTGTAAAGTAATAGGAGTGGTGCCATAAATTCTTGCAATGCCATAAAGTCCTTCACCCTTCTCAACTTTATGTAAAATATATCTCTTTCCCTCAATTGTTTCTATACCAACAGAATCTACATTGGCCAAGCTGATGATTGGGATTAGAAAGAATAACAAGGATAAAATTCTTCTCATTTCGTTTAGATATATTCTGCAAATCTACTAAAATTCACTTATCTTTCGAATACTATAATTTCCCTGGGATCCACCAACAAGAGTATTTTAGCCCCAATTCTAATTAAATAATCGTATTCAGTTCTCATTCCTTCAATATCGATATTTATCTGATCAAATTCTTGTCCTTCATTTGTTATTGTTAACAGTGCTGGCTCAGATATACTTAAGTTAAATCGCTTATTACCATATTCCAATACATGTTGATTTGTATCTTTTTCGGCGTGTTGAATATCTAAATGTATTTCTTTGCATTTAGGTGATTCAATTTTTTCCTTCTTTAAATTAATATATTCATATCGTTTCGGAGAAATTTTTGCCGGATAAACCTTTATTTCATCTTCAAAAATCTCCTCTAATTTCAATTCGGAACTCGACCATATTTCTTGCTCCATCGTTAAATCATAACACATTAAAATTGATTGGTTCATCAAATTTTGTTCATGATAATAACTCAAAATTACATATGGGTATTGTAAGTGC
>CAZYBY010000001.1:0-8919 GCA_964645385.1 uncultured Sphingobacterium sp. | reverse complement strand
ATCATCTGGGTTATGTGAAAAATCTGCATCCATTTCAAATATGAATTCATAGCTTTTTTGAAGAGCCCATTTAAATCCATGAATATATGCAGTTCCTAAGCCGAGTTTTCCTTTACGTTCTTCAAGGAATAAACGTTCAGGATATTCACGTTGTAAATCTTTAATAATCGTAGCTGTTCCATCCGGTGAACCATCGTCGATGATTAACAAATGAAAGGGATGCGACAAAGAAAAAACCTTGTGAATCATTTTCGCAATGTTTTCTTTCTCGTTATAAGTGGGTATGATAATTAAGCTGTCTGACATTTTTTTAATCCTACGAAGATAATTAATATTTTGAAATCGTACTTTTGAATATGAACAAAGCTATTTTCTTAGACCGTGATGGTATTATTAACGTAGAAATCGGCGATTATATCAAACGTTTCGAAGATTTTACATTGATTCCTCATTTAGGGGAAGCGCTCAGCCTGCTTAAAAATAAGGGTTATATCTTCGTTATAATTACGAATCAAGGTGGTTTAGCTAAAAATCTATACTCAACTGATGAATTAGATAAAATGCACGATTTCCTTGTAGAAGAAATGAGAAAATTCGATGTTCATTTCGAAGAGATTTATTATTGCCCACACCATCCAGATTATAATGGCAAGTGCTTATGCAGAAAGCCTGGATCTCAGATGATAGAAAAAGCAATTGCGAGGTTTAATATTGAACCTAGCTTGTCTTATTTTATTGGTGATAAACAACGAGATGTTGATGCCGGAGCAGCTGTGGGAGTGAGAGGGATATTAGTAGAGAGTAATCCTGATATTTTGGATCTAGTTTCTAGAATTGAGAATTGAGATATGAGATATTTCTCAATTCTCAATTCTCAATTCTGGGTACTATTTTGCATTTGCTTTCGCGTGATCTGCTAAGAATTGAGCTAAACCATTATCTGTTAATGGGTGCTTTAATAATTGAAGAATCGCAGATAATGGACCTGTCATTACATCTGCGCCAATTTTAGCACATTGAATAATATGTAATGGATGGCGAACTGAAGCAGCAAGAATTTGTGTTTCAAATCCATAATTATCAAATATCTGACGGATATCTTCGATTAAAATCATGCCATCAGAAGAAATATCATCTAATCTACCTACAAACGGTGAAACGTAAGTTGCACCAGCTTTAGCAGCTAATAATGCTTGCCCAGCAGAGAAAATCAATGTACAATTAGTACGTATACCTTTTTTAGAGAAATATGTTAATGCTTTAATACCATCTTTAATCATAGGAATTTTCACTACGATTTTTGGACAAATAGCAGCAAGCTTTTCACCTTCTGCAATCATGCCTTCGTAATCTGTAGAAATTACTTCAGCGCTAACTTTATCTTCAACAATATCACATATAGCTTTGTAATGTTTTAAAACATTTTCTTCGCCTGCGATACCTTCTTTCGCCATCAATGAAGGATTGGTTGTTACACCATCTAAAATACCTAAGTCTTGAGCTTCTTTAATTTGAGAAAGATTAGCTGTGTCGATAAAAAATTGCATGTTTATGGGGTTTGAATGATTTCGAAAAACAAAAAGGGTAAGCACCTCATATCGCACCGCTACAACCTTTTACCCTTGCTTCCTTCCGAACCTGGGGGAGTTCAAAGGGAGCTGGTCGTATAAGACTTACCCGCCGCAAATATAGTATAAATTCTAAAATCTAAATTTTAAAATTCTAAAAATATTAAGCTCACTTGTAGTCTTTTGTTTTTAAGTGACTTGTGTACACTTGCCACATTACAATTCCTGTTGTTACAGAAACATTGAATGAGTGTTTTGTGCCGAATTGTGGGATTTCTATACAGCCTTCACAAGCATTTATTACTTCTTGTTGTACTCCATCAACCTCATTGCCTAATACAATTGCATAAGGTGAATTATATTTAAACTCGAAATCTTGTAATTCAGTACTATCTTCTGTTTGTTCGATTGCTAGAACCTGATATCCAGATTTTTTGAGCTTTTCTACCACATCTAATGTGCTTTCTTCATATTCCCAAGCTACGGTATTTGTGGCACCTAAAGCAGATTTTTCAATATCACGATGAGGTGGTCGGGCGGTTATTCCACACAATATAATTTTTTCAACAGCAAATGCATCAGCGGTTCTGAAAACAGAGCCTACATTGTGCATACTTCTAATATTATCTAAAATAATTATGATTTTATTTTTTTGAGCGGTCTTAAATTCTTCCGGACTGAGTCTATTTAACTCATCCATTGATAGTTTTTTCATGTTTCAAAAATAGACAAATTTCAACATCTTTTTTTTCAATTTTTTGATTGATAATACTAGCGATTTTATGTAGATTTATAGTATCAAATTCTTCCTATATGAATACCGAATTCCCAAACAAATTGGAGGGAGCGGAAGATGATCTAGACTCTACTCCAGAGAACAATCTTAAAGATTTTAAAAACGGTAAAATGCGCTTCGGATTTTCTTTTTCTGCTGCCGATGGCGAGGCTGGAAATCAAAGTGAAGATAATGCCGATTTGCCTAAATTATTAAAGAATACAGGTCACCAATACGATCCTAATTTAGCAGAGCAAAACCCAAGTGATTTTAAAGAAGAGAATGAAATTACAAACGCTATGCATATTGCTGACAAAAACAGTGTAGGATTGTCTTATTCTGAAAAGGATTCTTATACTGATTGAATTGCTTTTTTTCTATATACATTATACTTAATACCTGATACAATTTTGTTATTTTAGTCGTTTAAATTAATTTAAAGTGGCTAAGACAACTGAAGCGAAGGAAACGCCTTTAATGAAGCAATACAACGAGATAAAAGCAAAATATCCCGGTGCATTATTATTGTTTAGAGTAGGAGATTTTTATGAAACCTTTGGCGAAGATGCCATTAAAGCCTCAGAAATATTAGGAATAGTTTTAACTAAACGTGCGAATGGGTCTGCTTCTCACATAGAATTAGCAGGTTTCCCACACCATTCTTTGGATTCATACTTGCCTAAATTAGTTCGCGCTGGCCAACGTGTTGCTATTTGTGATCAATTAGAAGATCCCAAAACTACTAAGACCATCGTAAAAAGAGGCGTTACCGAAATGGTCACTCCTGGCATTTCTTATAACGATAATATTCTTCAACATAAATCGAACAATTATTTAGCTGCTATTCATTATGCAGATAAAGACGAAATAGGAGTGGCTCTTTTAGATATTTCTACAGGAGAATTTTTAGTTGCCGAAGGAAATACTGCTTATATCGATAAAATTTTCCAAAGTTATAAACCTTCTGAAGTATTATGCACTCGTAGTAAGGCAAAGCAATTTGCTAATCAATTTGCAGAACAATATTATCATTATGCGTTAGAAGATTGGACTTTCGGATACGATTATACATACGAAACTCTTACAAAACATTTTTCTACATTAAGCTTAAAAGGTTTTGGAATTGAAAATTTAAAAAATGCCATTGTTGCTGCAGGTGCTTGTTTACATTACGTTTACGACACTCAGCATCATAATATTCAACACATCACTTCTATAGCTCGAATTGAAGAAGAGCAATATATGTGGTTAGATAAATTCACTTTACGAAATTTAGAATTAGTTTATTCTCCACACGATCAAGCTACCACTCTGTTCGATGTGTTAGATTACACACATTCTCCAATGGGTGCACGTTTACTTCGTAAGTGGATTTTATTGCCTTTAAAAGAGAAAGCTTTAATACTAGAACGTCAACATCTAGTTAGAGTATTAATAGATCAGTCGAGTTACTTTTATGAATTAGAAGAACAATTAAAAAACATTGGCGATTTAGAACGATTGATATCTAAAGTTGCATTGCTGAAAGTTAATCCTCGTGAATTAGTTCAGCTTTCTCGTGCACTAAAAGCAATTGATAAAATAAAAGAGAATAGTTTAGTAATTGAAGATAAAGCTTTACAATCAATTGTTGATCGCATTAATCCTTGCCAATCTCTTATCGATAAAATTGATAGCACAATTCAAGAAGATCCACCTGTATTAATTCAAAAAGGGAATGTAATTGCGAATGGGGTGGATGAGGAACTTGATGCCTTAAGAAAAATTGCATTTCATGGTAAAGACTATTTACTGGATATTCAAAAAAGAGAGAGCGAAAGAACTGGTATCAGTTCTCTGAAAGTATCTTTCAACAATGTGTTCGGTTATTATTTAGAAGTTACACATGTTCACAAAGATAAAGTGCCAAGCGATTGGATTCGTAAGCAAACTCTAGTGAACGCAGAACGATATATTACTCCAGAATTAAAAGAATACGAAGAAAAGATTTTAGGTGCTGAAGAAAAGATAAGTGTAATTGAAAATAGACTGTATCACGATTTAATAGTGAGCATTAGCGAGTATATTCGACCTATACAAGTAAATGCACACATCATCGCACAATTAGATGTGTTATCATCATTTGCTTTTGTTTCTTCAAGAAACGAATATACTATGCCGGAAATCACAGAAGAATCTGTATTGAATATTAAATCTGGTCGACATCCAATAATAGAACAACGATTAGGTATTGGCGAAACATTTATTCCAAATGATGTATATCTAGATCAACTCGAACAACAAATCATCATTATAACAGGACCGAATATGTCGGGTAAATCAGCCATTTTAAGACAAACAGCCTTAATTGTTATTATGGCTCAAATGGGTTGTTTTGTTCCCGCTAAATCTGCTGTAATTGGTTTGGTTGATAAACTATTCACTAGAGTAGGAGCAAGCGATAATCAATCTACTGGAGAATCTACATTCATGGTAGAGATGAATGAAACAGCCAGTATTTTGAATAATATTTCTGATAGAAGTTTAATCTTACTCGATGAAATTGGTCGTGGTACCAGCACCTACGATGGTATATCCATAGCTTGGGCAATAGCCGAATTTATTCACGATCATTCTAAAGCTAAGGCAAGAACATTGTTCGCTACACATTACCATGAATTGAATGAGATGGCATCTCAAATGCATCGCATCAAAAATTATAATGTGTCCATAAAAGAAATGGACAATAAGATAATTTTCTTAAGAAAATTAGTTCCTGGAGGGTCTGAACATAGCTTCGGTATTCACGTGGCAAAGATGGCTGGTATGCCAAACTTCGTGATTAAAAGAGGGAATGAAATCTTAGCTCAACTCGAAAAGCAAAGATCAGATGATCCTTCTGCGAAAGGCTTACATAGAAAGAAATCGAAAACCCAGACTTCAGAATTTCAACTGAACATGTTTAGTTTAGATGATCCTATTTTAGTGAAAATTAGAGATGGACTAAAAGATTTGAATGTAAATGAACTTACTCCTGTGGAAGCATTAATGAAATTAGATGAGATTCAAAGATTGTTAAAATCCTAAATGAAAAATTTTCGCAGTTCATTTTTAAAATTTATTTCTAAATATGATGAATGGTTTTTGCGAAAAATCAATTTAGTGAATACTCCATTCGAAATACTTTTTTTAGAAAAGTTTAAACTTTACATTCATCTTATAGAAAATGATAAAAGATTAGAAAGTTTACATTCTGATTTTTTTCAAACCATAAGTTTATATTGTTTTGAACATAATATTAAACTAATTCATATAAGAGAGGAGCAATGGCTGGAAAAGTCCGAATTTATTAAACATCGATTAAATTCAATTTTCGAAAGCAATCTTAAAATTCATGCTCGTCAGTGTAAAATTAGAAGAATTGATAAATTTGAATATGACACATTCTTAAATCAAAATCATTTACTTCAAACTGCAAAAACGAAATTCAAATACGGTCTATTTAAGAAAGAAGAATTAGTAGGGGTAATGGGAATTAGTGGAGGGAGATGGATGACTAAAGAAAATGATTTAAGAAAATCTTATGAGATGATACGTTTTGCCACTAAATCAAATACTACAGTGGTAGGCGGCTTCTCAAAGCTTATGAAACATATCGAAGAAGAATTAGAGGTGCAAGAATGGATGAGTTATTTTGATTTGGATTGGGTAGTGAGTAATGTATATACTAAGATGGGCTTTCAGATAAAGGAAATTCAAAAACCTAAAAAGATTGAATTAAATTCTTATTGCACGTATACTTCTGGAAATCTAAAACTAATTAAACGAATAAATGGATAATCATCCCATTATTGGAATATTAGGCCCTACGGCATCAGGCAAAACTAAATATGCCGTTGAATTAGCATATAAACTCGATGCTGAAATCATCAGTATGGATTCTCGTCAGGTTTATAAAGAATTAAATATAGGTACCGGTAAAGATTTGCAAGAGTATCTAATTCATGGGAAAGAAATACCATATCATTTAATCGATATTGTTGATATCAATACTCCATATCATATACATCAGTTTAAATTAGATTTTCATAAAGCATATCAATCTATTGTTGGTAGAGGCAAGCAAGTTATTGCATGTGGTGGAACAGGCTTGTATTTCGATGTATTGTTGAATGATAGAAAATTAACGGCAGTACCAGTGAATGAAGAACTGAGATTGGAGCTGGATAAATTGACACATGAAGAAATATTGCAAATTATTCAAAATGAAAATTCAATTCAACAGGTATTTGATATTTCTACTAAAAAGAGAAGTATTCGAGCAGTAGAGATTATCAGGTATCTAAAAAATAATACACTTCCAGAATCAGATTCACCTTTGTATAATTGGCAATTATATTGCCTCGATTTAAATGTTGAAGAACGAAATAAGAGAATAGACGAAAGGTTGAATAGAAGAGTAGAAGAGGGTTTGTTCGAAGAAGTTGAAAACCTAATAAAATCTGGCATCTCCACAGATAGATTGATTTATTTAGGATTGGAATATAAATTTATTACACAATACTTTTTAGGTAAATATTCGAAAGAAGAATGCATAGAAAAATTAAAGGTTGCTATTCATCAATTCGCAAAAAGGCAAATGACGTTTTTTAGAAAAATCAATAAAGACAATCCTATGGTTTTTGTTAGTCCTTAGTACTTAGTCTTTAGTCGTTAGTCCTTTGTCCAAAGTCATTAACGTATTATTTATTTTCTAACGGCTATGGACCAACGACTAAGAACTAAATTAAAACTTGTACCCAAGTCCAAAATCCATATAATCTGCTTCATAAGCATGTGCTTTAAGAAAGAAGCCAACATTCAGGTTTTTGGTGATTAAATATTTAAACCCAATTTTTGTATAATAATTTACTTTTCTGCCGAATGTTTGTATTAAATATTCATCTGGTAGGTGTTTAAAATAAAGATAACTAGCGGCACCACCTTGGAAAACAACTCTATTCATTGCAATTTCTCCACCGAAGAACCATGCATAAGCAAAGTGTTCATATGAAGTTGCAATTAATTGATAACCGGGTCCACTGAAATTGCCGTCAAATTTATGATCCCAATAATTCACATCTAAACCAGATTTTAAATAGAATACATTATTGATTTTATATACATAGTTCAAAGATGCCATTCCTCTAAGTTGAGCCTCTTTAGAGTTAATAAATGCTCTTCTACCCAAGCCAAGATTTAGTTCAACATGACTTCTATTTAAACTCGATTGAGCATAGCTAATCAGTCCACAGAATACCAAAATATATATTAGAAGTATTGTTCTCATTTTGTAAACTGATAAGCCAAACCAATTTTATAACTAACAGAGTTAATTCCTCTGTTAGGAAGAATAAATGAGCCATTAGAATAATGCATATATTTTATTCCTGTCATTAATAAAAGTTTACTGTTTAATTCAGAAGTAAACATTCCTTCAATACGAATAGCATAATTTAAATGCGAACCTATATAGATGTTTTTATAATCTTCGAAATAGGTTTTAGTGTCGTATGCTACGCCCCAACCAGGAATGAGGTAAAAGTGGTTCTTGTGTTTTCCAAGAATATTTATCATGAGCGAATAGGTGAACATATATACATTTCCAAAGGAATTTGCAGCTGTATCGAGCATACCATCCAAATCCTTTTGATTCATATATGTTAAGGTTGCTAATTGATAAGATACATGTAGTTTTTTAATCCATTCATCATTTCTATTTTGCATAGATCGTGCATAACTTAAATCGAAACTAGGGATATAATCGTTTAGTAATTTTTGATTTTCTGGTATAATCATTGACCCAAATCCAATCTCCGATGAAATGAAATTTCTATTTACAGTTTGAGCCAAAAGGAAGCTGCTTTTTGAAGAAATAAAAAGAAATAAGAAGAATGAAAATTTCCACCTCATATGATCAAATATACCATTATACTAGTTTAATTTTTAGTTCATAAAGTAATAAATTACTAAATTTGCGTTAGTAATCTAATAATTTACGTCTCAATATAATGAAACCCTCTCTCAAAAAAAACAGCATTCTCATAATGTTAATGCTGCTCTGTTGTGCAAGTAATTTAAACGCACAAAATACATCTGTTTACAAGATTGGTCAATCAGTAGAAAATTTTAGTTTGTTCGATTTTAATAGTGTGAAATACTCTACTAAAAATGTCAAAACGAAAAAGATTATCGTACTAGCTTTTATTTCTAATGAATGTAAGTATTCTGAAAATGTGAATACAAGTATTAAATATATTCACGAAAAGTATAAAAATGAAGTAGAAATATGGGCAGTGAATGCCTTTAACCCAAATATTAGGCCAGCTGAAAGTGAAGATAAGATGCGTGAGTATGCTGCGGCTAATAATTTGAAAGTTCCATATTTAGTTGATTTAGGTAAAATTACAGCAGACATGTTTTCTGTTAAACAAGTACCTTCCGCAATAATTTTAATTAAAGAAAATGATCAGTTAAAATATGTTTACAATGGATCTATTATAGATATAATGAATGGTAAACAATTTAATATTCTTGAGCAAAATATAGATAATATTA